>CAJONH010000033.1 GCA_905235825.1 Candidatus Gastranaerophilales bacterium | reverse complement strand
TGTAGTATTCTAGGTGTTTTGAAAAAGACTGTTTTTGTAATAAAAACAGTCTTTTTCTATAAGATTTTAAAGATATTTGTATATTGCTTCAAATTTTTTTATTTTTAATTCCATTATTTAGTTAATACCCACTGCCTATTTACCCCGTTGCATTTAGATTTTATTATTTATATAATTACATTTAAATGGAGATAAAATTATGGCTAATGTTTTAGAAATCACTGACGATTCTTTTGAAAATGAAGTATTAAAAGAAAATAAAGTTACATTAGTTGACTTTTGGGCAACGTGGTGCGGTCCATGCAGAAAATTAGCTCCTGTTATTGATGAAATAGCACGGGAGTTTGACGGAAAAGTAAAATTCGTTAAAATTAAAGCCGATGAAAATATGCAGACAGCTCAAAAATATTCCATAAGCGGTGTGCCGAGTCTTCTAATATTCAAGAACGGCGAGCCTGTTGAACGCATTGTTAATATGGTTCCAAAAAATATTATTGTTAATAACTTAAATAAACACTTATAAAGGTATGTCAAATAAATTATATAATAACGATTTCTTCGGCTGGGAAGGTTCTATATCAAGAAAAAACTATACAATAAATATTCTTATTGTTACAGCGTTGTATATTGTGCTTTCTTTTGTTAATTTCAATGCTTTTGAGCCTTTTATTCCGTTGAAGTTTTTATTGACAATTATGGTTTTTATGGCAGAACTGTTAAAGCTGATACTTGTTATGTGTGCTTTGTCGCTTATATATAGAAGGATATCAGACTTTGCGGGAACTAAACCTTATCAATTTCAATTGAACATGAAAAGACTGTTTGTCTTTTTATATGTAGTACCTGCTTTATACATTTTATGTATACGATATTTTTTTGACATAATGCCGTTTTTTATACAAATTGCAGATTTTGTTGTTTTTTTAATATTAATTCCGCTGGCTTTTTTATCTGCTGTTGTATTTTCATTTATAAAAGGAATTTAAAGAAGCGGCAAGTGCGAAAACGGATTAGATTTAAATACAAAAAAGCTCCCAAAAGGGAGCTTTTTTGTTATAAACAATTAATTAAAAATCTCTCCAGCTCGACTTATTTAAATTAATATTATGATTATAAAAATCCATATCTGTATATGCCCCCGGAGCTATATAATTATATGTTTTTTTTACAGCGTTTTTAAAACCACGCTTTTCTTCCTCGGGTTCTCTGTAAGGATCCTGATTTATCACAGACATTAAACGTGACATTTCTACCGAATATCCTGTATTCTGCATATATTGCGGTGTAGTCATATACTGATTATCCACAAATGCACTTGCACTTAAACCTGCTGTTAAAACTGCTGCCAAAGCTAAAATTAAATTTTTCATTAATAAATCCTCTTAGTTCTTATAATATAATAGCTTATTTTTTTCGATAATTCAATATGTTAATATTATCCATTTGTATGATATTTATATTTTTTAGATATTTTTATATCAATCGAATAAATTTCCTGCTATAATAATTACTATGAAAAAAATATTATATTTATTGTTATTAATATTCGTTTTTACAGGTACGATGCAGGCTCAAACTCATATTAACGATAAGAATGCCGTCTATTTAAACCTTGATGAGGATGTTCAGGAAACCTCCGATATCAAAAAGGGGATAGTTAATATGGAGGCTGTTGATATTAATTATACGGCTGACCCTATGAAAAAACAGCACGATAAATTGTTATACGAAGATGTTAACAGGCTTCAGCCCGAAAAAAAGTCGGTTTCAAAAAGTCTTGAAAAAGAAATCGTAAAAGATACTTCTGTAGGTGCAACCTATTCTACTACCGAAAAATCGGGTGAAATGAAAGATTCCGTATCCGTATATTCTAAATATGAAAAAGAACATTTTGGTGTTACAACGTCATATTCACAGGATCGAGATACTTATAAATCGGAAGGAGCAGGTGCAGGAACCGTTTCACTGGCTCCTGAAATTTCATTGAATAAGCATGTTAAATTAAAAAATGTATATTCCGAAAATATGTCCAATAATCAACAAAAAAATGAGCTTGTTTTATCAATACGTCCTTTTAAAGACGACCGTATGGATTTAGACTTAGGGGCAGGTCAAACTTTTTCAACCACAAACGAACCTGCTAAATCACAAATTAACATAGGTACAAAATTTAGATTTTAAATTGTGTAGTAATTTTAAATATTAGTTTTGTTATAAATATTAATATATAATTAAACAGTTATTATATAGGAGTATTGTCATGTTGATAATAAAAAACTCATTTTTAACTGTTGTATCGTCGTTTATAGCAATGATGATATCGGGATTGCCCTCTTATGCGGGTGAAGCTGATTTAAAAGTTCCGTTATTTCAAGGTCAGGAATATAATTTAATACTGTCAGGAATAGTGGTAAGCGTGCTTGGAATTATATGGGGACTGATTGCTTATGCTCAAATAAAGAGTATTAAAGCACATAAATCAATGCTTGAAATAGGTTCGACAATTTTTGAAACCTGTAAAACGTATCTTGTTCAGCAGGGTAAGTTTTTAATATTGCTGGAGGTTTTAATTGCTATTTGTATTGCTTTTTATTTCGGTATTCTGAGGGGAATGACATTTCAGAATGTACTGATAATTCTTGCTTCTTCCGTTGTGGGAATTTTGGGTTCTTATGCGGTTGCATGGTTCGGGATAAGAATGAATACTCTTGCAAATGCAAGAACTTCTTTTGTTTCGCTTAAAAATAAACCCTTAGATATTTTAAACATTCCCTTAAAAGCAGGCATGAGCATCGGTGTTCTTCTTGTAAGCGTTGAATTGATAGTAATGCTTACAATTCTTTTGTTTATTCCTTCCGATTTGGCGGGATACTGCTTTATAGGGTTTGCAATAGGTGAATCATTAGGTGCGTCGGCACTTCGTGTTGCAGGCGGTATTTTTACAAAAATTGCCGATATTGGTTCAGACTTAATGAAAATTCGTTTCGGAATAAAAGAGGATGACCCCAGAAATCCGGGTGTTATTGCGGATTGTACGGGAGATAATGCCGGGGATTCAATAGGCCCTACTGCCGACGGTTTTGAAACCTACGGTGTAACAGGTGTCGCTCTTGTAAGTTTTATTCTTCTCGGTGTTTTTCCTGATTATCAAATTCCTTTATTAACGTGGATTTTTGTAATGAGATACCTTATGATTATTACCTCGGTTGTTTCCTATGGAATTAATGGAATATTAAACAATATTTTATATGAAAATAAAAAAGACATAGATTTTGAAGCACCTTTAAGCAATTTAGTTTGGATTACTTCTATATTATCAATTGTAATGACCTTCTGTGTAAGTAAGTATCTTTTAGGCTCAATGCCGGATAGATTATGGCTAATTCTTTCAATAATAATAAGCTGTGGAACATTAGGTGCTGCTTTAATACCCGAATTTACAAAAGTATTTACAAGTCCTAAAGCTAAACATACACACGAAGTTGTAACGGCATCAAAAGAAGGCGGTGCTTCTTTAACAATACTTTCAGGTATTGTTTCGGGTAATTTTTCCGGTTTTTGGATTGGTTTAGTTATTGTAGGATTAATGACAGGTTCTTATTTTGCAAGTTTAAACATACATGAAAATATAATGATATATCCTTCGGTATTTGCTTTTGGATTAGTTGCTTTCGGATTTTTGGGAATGGGGCCTGTTACAATTGCGGTTGACAGTTACGGGCCTGTTACTGATAATGCTCAATCAGTTTATGAATTATCATTAATAGAAGAAATTCCGAATATAAAACAAGAAATAAAAAATGAATTCGGATTTGAACCCGATTTTGAAAATGCTAAAAAGTTTTTGGAACAAAATGACGGTGCGGGAAATACCTTTAAAGCAACATCTAAACCCGTTTTAATAGGAACGGCTGTCGTCGGTGCAACAACCATGATTTTTTCTTTAATTCTGGTAATTAAAGAAACGTTAGGTATCGAACCCGAAGCGATATTGAATTTATTAAATCCTTATACAATTTTGGGATTATTAATGGGCGGTGCCGTTATTTACTGGTTTTCCGGAGCCTCCATGCAAGCTGTTACAACAGGAGCATATCGTGCTGTTGAATATATTTCAAAGAATATAAAACTTGGCGACACTGATGATAAAAAGGCAAATACGGATAATTCCAAAGAAGTTGTTAAAATATGTACCGAATATGCTCAAAGAGGAATGTTTAATATTTTTATAGCACTGTTTGCTTTTGCACTTTCATTCGCATGTCTATCTGCACCTTTAAACGGTAATGCTCCTGTTTCTTTCTTTGTAAGTTATTTAATAGGAATAGCGGTATTCGGACTGTTTCAAGCCGTATTTATGGCAAATGCCGGAGGCTGCTGGGATAATGCAAAGAAAATAGTTGAGGTTGATTTAAATGAAAAAGGAACACCTTTGCACGATGCAACGGTTGTTGGTGATACAGTCGGAGATCCTTTTAAAGATACATCTTCCGTTGCAATGAATCCGATTATTAAGTTTACTACTTTATTCGGATTGTTGGCTATGGAAATAGCAATATCACCTTCATTTACGAAGGCAGCGACAATCGTCGGTGTAATATTATTTATAATTGCCGTAATATTTGTTGTCCGTTCATTTTATGCAATGAGAATACCTTCTGATAAATAATAGCTTATAACTGTTAATATACAAACAAAACAGAGCTTTTAATGGCTCTGTTTTGTTTTTTGAAAATCTTTTATTTAAAAGTTGAAAAAAATTCTGCTATAGTTATATTAAAACCATTGCATATAGCTTGAATTGTGGATAATTTTATATCTCTTTGAGCTTTTTCCGCATAAGTAATACAGCTTTTTGATAATTCGGAATATCCTGCAAGTTTTTCTGCCGTAAGTTTTTTTTCTTTTCTTAATTCAGTTATTCTATTAGCTGCTTGTTCATTTATGTTCATTATATTAATACCTTTTTATTGGTATCTTGACATTAGCATTAATATGTGATATTTTGATTAACGATATAAGTACCAACTTCGTGAACTTAAAATGAGATTAAAGTATGTTTAAGTTTTTTAAAAACAATGAAATAGGAAACCCGCCATGGGATTATTACTTTCTCAAAAACTTAGACGAAAAAGAATATCCTTTGTATTTAGCTAAATGTTTTAAAATAAATACGGGAGAAAAACTTCCGTTAGAGTGGAGCTTTAGGAATGGAACGTGGAGGATAAATAAAAAGAAGTGTAAGACTTTTAATCAAAAAATACAATGGATTAAATTATATGGCATAACTGATTTAATGAGAAAATGTACGGATAAAGTTGCGGTAAGGGATTATGTAGCTGAAAAAATCGGAGAAGAATATTTAAAACCTGTTTTGCAGATAATACCGTCATTAAATTACG
>CAJONH010000032.1 GCA_905235825.1 Candidatus Gastranaerophilales bacterium | reverse complement strand
ATTGGAGGATAGGGGATTCGAACTCCTGACATCCTGCGTGCAAAGCAGGCGCTCTACCAACTGAGCTAATCCCCCAGTTCTTATGCATTTATCATAACACGTCATAAAAAAAAATCAATACCTTTTATTTATATTTTTTTATCAGACTTTTTATATCTTCTGCTGCTTCAGTACTCATTTGTTTTTTTATGGATTTTAACAAGTTTACCGCATCTCTTTTTTTACCGATTTTATATAAAAATTGTGCATAGTCTTTTAAATATTCGGTATTTGAAGGTGCTAATCTTTTTGCAAACGAATAATTCGATAATGCATTTTCATTATCATTTGTTAATTCACTGCATTTTGCCATGTAGTATCTGTATTTTGCCATTGTTATATTAAAGTCTGCCGCTTCTTTATAATATGCATAAGCATCTTTATATTGCTCTGATTTATAATAGCATTCTGCTATTTTTGCATAATATTCCTCATTATCAGGTGATATCGATGCTGCTATTTTATACTGTTCTATTGCTTTTTCATAATTCTTTTGTTCGATGTATATTGCCGCATTTAACGAATATGCTTCAGCTATATTTTTATCCAATTCCATTACTTTATTTATTAATGATTGTGCTTTTATATAATCCTTTTGTGCATAACAAATTTTACTTAACAATATATATGCTTGAATATATTTAGGATTTTCTTTCAATATTTTTTCGCATATATGTTTTGCTTCATCCGCTTTTCCAAGTTCATAATTAAACTTTGCAGATTGATAATTATATTCTAATGAATCTTTGTTTAATTTTAATGCTTCACGTATTGCTTCAGATGCCTTTTCCCATAAGTTGAGTTTTGAATAATATATTGCCTGTGAATAATATGCAAAATCATCTTTATTTATTTCTTGTTCTAATTTTTCTATAAGTTTACCTGCAAACTGGTTTTTGTTATTTTCTGTTAAAATTAGAATTTTTAATGAAACTGCCTGCATATTGTCGGGATTTCTATATAAAAGATAATCCGTAATTTTTTCTGCCAATTCATATTTTGCCGTTATGTAATACATATATGCCAATGCATAATTATATGTTTCATTTCCGCTATCTAAATTTATTGCCTTACAATAACTTTCTTCCGCTTCTTTAAAAAATCCTTTTAGTGAGAAGGTAAGTGCAAGTCTAAAATAATATTTTGCTTTTTTGGGGTTTATTTTTATTGCATAAGAATAATATTTTATTGCATTTTCCAAATTTCCGTCGGAATATTCTATTTCCGCAAGCAAGTAGTATATTCTGTCATCTTCCGTATACTTTAAAAGTCTGTTTGCAAACTGTTTAGCTTCTTCTTTTTTTCCTTTTTCCAAAAGTCTGTTTGCTATTTCTATTCCGGGTAATATATTTTTTTCATCATTATTAAATGATTTTCTGAAAAATTCATCTGCCGTATTTTTATTTCCGAGCTCGGAATGTGCTAATGCTACAAAATATAATGCACTGCTGTTTTTTAATCTTTTGGAATATTTATTGAACGAGGTTATTATTCTTCCGTATTTATGGTTATATACCATTATAAAGAAAAGTTCTACAGCGGTTTCTTCAATATTAAACCCTGCATTATAAAGTTCTGTAAGTATTTCTTCAGCTCTTTTATAATCTTTTGTTATTTTCAGCAGATATGCCAGTTTATATTTTGCATCATTATTTTCATTGTCCTTTTGAAGAATTTGCTCATAAAAACTTATTGAACGTTCATATCTGCATAACTTTGAATATAATGAGGCTAATTCGCTCATTATTTCAGTACTTTCATTATCTATTGCAAGTGCCTTATAAAAATAATCGATTGATTGTTTATAATCACCGTTATTTTTATATTCAAAAGCCGTTTTTAAATGTTCTGTTAACTCACTTACACCCATACTTCGTATTATATAATAAAATTTTGTTATGGAAAAGCAATACCAAAATCTTAATAAATTATAAATTTTACCTCGTTTTTGAAAAAATACGTTTAAACTATTAATAGAAAAGAGGTGTTTTCAATGATTGATTTTAACAGATTAACGGATTATACAAAGGAAATTATATATGCTTCACAGCAAATAATGACAAAGTACAGAAATTCGCAGCTTGAACCTGTTCATATTATGCTTGCTATTGCAGAGGATAATGAAGGAATTGCCAAGGATTATTGCAAAGAACTTAAAATAGATAGCGATAATTTTAAACATAAACTTGTTAATGCTATTTCGGAACTTCCTCAAATGCAGTCGGTAAACCCTAATCAACAATTATATTTATCAACGTCGACAAATACAATGTTTGATAAAGCACAGGAGATTGCTGACGGTATTAAAGATTCTTTTATCAGTATAGAACATATTTTAATGGCAATGACTGATTTATCGGGTTCAAAAATTCAAACAATATTGAACGATGCAAAAATAAATAAAAATTCAATATTAAACGCTATGAAGAAAGTTAGAGGTAACAGAAAAGTGGATAGTAAAAATGCAGAAGATTCATATAAAGCACTTGAAAAATATTCGACGGATTTAACTGCTCAGGCTCGCAAGGGTAAATTAGACCCCGTTATCGGCAGAGATGACGAAATTCGCCGTGTAATTCAGGTTTTAAATCGTAAAACAAAAAATAACCCTGTTTTAATCGGTGAACCGGGAGTAGGTAAAACAGCCATAATAGAGGGTCTTGCACAAAGAATTATAAGAGGTGATGTACCTGAAAATTTAAAAGAAGCAAAACTCATTTCGCTGGATTTAGGTGCATTAATTGCAGGTGCTAAATTCAGAGGAGAATTTGAAGAACGTTTAAAAGCCGTTTTAAAAGAAGTTGAAGATTCTAACGGTGAAATAATAATGTTTATAGATGAACTTCATACCGTAGTAGGTGCAGGTGCAACGGAAGGTTCTACCGATGCGGGAAATCTTTTGAAACCTATGCTTGCAAGAGGTACTTTAAGATGCATAGGTGCTACAACCGTTAATGAATACAGAAAATATATAGAAAAAGACCCTGCTTTAGAAAGACGTTTTCAGCCCGTAATGGTTGATGAACCTTCTATTGAAGATACAATAAGTATTTTAAGAGGCTTAAAACAGCGTTATGAAGTTCATCACGGAGTAAGAATAAAAGACAGTGCATTGGTTGCGGCTGCAAAACTTTCCGACCGCTATATTACCGACCGTTTCTTGCCCGATAAAGCAATTGACCTTGTAGATGAAGCAGCATCTTCTTTACGTATTGAAATTGACAGCATGCCTGAAGAACTTGATATGCTTGTAAGGCAAAAAATGCAGTTAGAAATTGAACGTGAGGCATTAAAGCAGGAGGAAAGTGCAGAAAATACGGAAAAAATCAGCGATATAGAAAATATATTAAAAGATTTAAATGAAAAAATAGAAAAACTAAAAACTCAATGGGAGCTTGAAAAAAAGAGTATTCAGGGCGAGGCTTCAATAAAAGAAGAAATTGAAAAAGTAAAAATAGAAATTGAAGCCGCAGAACGTGATATGGACTTGCAAAAAGCGGCTGAACTTAAATACGGCAAACTTATGCAGCTCGAAAAACAGCTTAAAGAAGTTGGTGAAGGTTCAACCGAACATAAAAATACTCTTTTAAAAGAAGAAATCGATGAAGACGATATTGCCGAAATTGTAAGCAAATGGACGGGAATTGCCGTTAATAAACTTCTTGAAAGCGAAAAACAAAAATTAATAAATATGGAAGACTTTCTGCACAAACGTGTAGTAGGTCAGGATGAAGCGGTTACGGTAGTATCCGATGCTATAAGACGGGCAAGGTCGGGACTTAAAGACCCTAACCGTCCTATAGGTACATTCATATTCTTAGGGCCTACAGGTGTAGGTAAAACAGAACTTGCTAAGGCACTTGCCGAATTTATGTTTAATGATGAAGATGCTCTTATAAGAATAGATATGTCGGAATATATGGAAAAACACACGGTTGCAAGATTAATCGGAGCTCCTCCGGGATACGTAGGCTACGATGAAGGCGGTCAGTTAACCGAACACGTAAGACGTAAACCATATAGTGTTGTACTTTTTGATGAAATAGAAAAAGCACACCCGGATGTATTTAACATAATGCTTCAAATCTTCGACGACGGACGTTTAACGGATTCTAAAGGAAGAACAGTTGACTTTAAAAATACTTTAATTATATTAACAAGTAACATAGGCAGTGATGTTATTCTGAAAAATACATTGGAATCCATGGTATCCGAACAACAGGCAGAACAGACAAAAGATGAGGTAATGGCTTTAATGCAGCAAAGATTTAAACCTGAATTTTTAAACAGGATAGATGAAATTGTATTCTTCAAAGCATTAACAATGGCTCAGCTTGCTAAAATTGTTGACATACAGGCTTCTCATCTGCATAAACTGCTTGCCGAACAGGATATTACTCTTGATATTACAGAAGATGCAAAAGAATTTCTTGCACAAAAAGGATATAATCCGATTTATGGAGCAAGACCCCTAAAGAGAACAATAAGACAATTAATAGAAAATCCGTTGTCCAAGAAAATATTATCGCAGGAAATTTCACAGCATTCAACCGTAAAAATTGATGCACAAAATGATGAATTAACATTTACATCAGTAACACAATGATTTATCCGCTATAAAAAAGCGGTTATATCCAAACTTGCTAAATACACAATAATTTACCAGCTATAAAAAAACACACACATCAAATAGAACCCCGAAGACCTTACTCATCTTCGGGATTTTTTTATATTTAAATATTTAATTTGTTGATTACACTCCTCGATAGCAAGCAGGGTTGACTTTAGTCAACTAATTTATTTTTGGCAGACTAAAGTCTGCCCTACAGACTTATCACGAAATTTGCTCGGGCAAATTTATTCCTTACTTATCAAATTCAAACATTTGATATAATGTTACCTTAAGTACTCTTGAAATTTGAAACAACAAAATTGTGGAAGGATTACTTTTACCGCCTTCAATCTTACCTATATAAGTCGGATGAACACCAATCCTATCTGCAAGTTCACTTTGCGTAAGTCCTTTACTTTTGCGTAAATATTTTATATTTTTTCCTAAGTTTTCAAGAATTTTAGTATTCATACTTGACAATATAGACTATTACGCTTATTATTTATATAGACTGGTACGCTTATTTATCGTTACAGTCAAATAGAAATAAGGATTAAAAAAAGTTTTTGATATATAAAAAATTCTATATTTACGTAGTAAAAGTTTTCTTTTTTAGAAAACAAAAAGCGGGATTTTTATCTCGCCTTTTTTTGTTTTTATTATTTTTTCAAGCCTTATTTATTAATAACACAAACAGAAATATTTCCGTTTTGTAATACTTTTTGTTTTTTATCAAAAACTTTTTGTATTTTTTCAGCACACTTATAGCAATATTTGCAATCAACTCCACACCTTGATGCACATAAATGCCCATATTTTTTAAAATGTTCTATTTTGGGTAAAACAGTTATTATTTCTTTTATTTTTAAACTGTCTAATTCTCTTACCCCCATAAGATGATGAATAAATGTTGTAATTTTTTCATTTATGTACATCTTATAATTATCAACAGAGCGTAAATAGAGCTCATATCCCTTTATGTAAGGACCTGTTGAATATTTACTTCCATCACGTCCTACCAATTTAAAATTATTTATTCCTATATTTGAATATTCTTCAATCTCCCAAGGATAAATATTTTTAGCTAATGCAAGACTTTCAAAAGGATGTTTATCTGAAAAATGATTACAATAATTTGAACAATACATTGCCGGAGAAAAAAATATATTTTCTTGTTGTAAATCAATTCTTTGTGACGCATACATTTCATGTATCATTCTGTGCGGACAAGCATACATACAACCTTCATTAACCATTAGTTCAATTTCAAGGTTTGGATATAATTTTTTTAAATTTTTCAATAATCTAAAATTTTTATTAGTATCATGACTTGGTACTATTTGTTTTATTTCTTTATGAAAATGTAATAGATTTTGGTATTCTGCTATAGATTTATATTCAAGTGCAGTTGATGCAAATATTTGAAATTCTTTATATTTCCTGCTTAAATACGAAGCCAATTGAAGTGAGCCTACTCTTAATTTATTTACCCCCAGATTATTCAATTCATTTAATAATCTATCTAATTTCTCAATTTTTTTATTTTTTATAGTTAACGGTTGTGTTGAATTTAGAAGATAAATAAAATCATATCCATTTTTAATAACATAAGAGATTAAAAATTTCCAATATTCCCAATCTTTGTGTTCTAAACTAAAATTACGTTTTTGTTCAAATCCTGATGTGTAATCGCAATTTTCAGGTAATGCAAAATAAAGACTCGTTATTTGACTTTTTTTTATATAATTGTTTATTTTAAATAACTTGTTTATATCTTCAATATTGTATGGTAATGGAGCTGAAAACTTATAAATCATTATTTATCTTATTTCCTTTTAATTTTACAAGGCATAAAATTTTTAACATTCGGTAAATCCTCTTGCTGTACAATTTATGTGGTCTACTACGTCATCATGAGGACTATGATCATAAACACAATTATAATTTGTTCCGCAATAGTAACCACAAATTATTTCAGATGTCTGTAAACATTCATACGCTCTAAAACAAAAGTGTGTGAAATTGTACCACCAATTATATACATATCCCGTACGTCCATTTTCACATACAATATACCAATAATTAGAAACAATATTTTCTTTATATCCCCCTTCCAAAATTTCGGAATAAAGTTCATTTATTTCTTTTTGAGATAAGTTTTCTATTATATCCAAATACATATTACGCTCTTTCTATATTTATAAACTCTCCTAAAATAGAATTAAATTTAGTATTTATTTTTTTAAATCCTGAATAGGGAGTAAAAGTAAATTCTTCAAAATAAAGTTTATTTTGATACAACATCCAATCTATCCTGACAAAATTAAATTTTACAGCTAATTTTTCTGAAAACCTTACGGCAAGTCTTAAATTATTATCGGCAAATTCATTCTCAGGTATATCATCTTCAGAGAAAATATCATCAATTATATTTAATTCTTGATTATACAATATAGTTTGTTTGCCATTTTTCAATTTTATTGCAAATTTTGCTTTGCCGCTAAAACAATAAACTTGTATTTCATGGCAAGGTATATTTATTTCATCCCTCATTAAAGGTTCAATTAATATTTTGGGTTCAATACCTTTATATTGCATTTCAAATCCGCCCCAAAAACTGTAATCCTGTTCCAGCCAGCCTGTCATGTTTCTTCTTACTATATCGAACAATCGTTTGTTTTGTAAAAACGCTTCTTTATCTTTTATTATATATTGCCATTTGCATCCGTGATTGCACTTGATTACAAAGCTATTGGGAAGTTTATCAAAATCAATTTGGTCGAAGTATGTTAAAACGTTATTAAGCTGCCCGTCATTGCGAGGAGCGATAGCGACGTGGCAATCCGGCTGATTATTTGAT
>CAJONH010000031.1 GCA_905235825.1 Candidatus Gastranaerophilales bacterium | reverse complement strand
CTTCAACGGCAGTTTCTCTCCCGTATTAAGATAAAACAATTTAGCTAAATACAAAGGGTATTCTTTTTCGTCTAAGTTTTTGAGAAAGTAATAATCCCATGGCGGGTTTCCAATTCCGTCTTGAATCTTAGTAAAAAAATTAATTAAATTCATTTTTACTCACTATATTTCTTCACTGCAATGCTTATTATGCATACTTACATATCAGTTATTTGTTGATTGTGTTACGTAGCAATTTTATTTACCATTAAATTGAATTAATATAAGTATAAACATAGTTTCAATTTTGCTCTGATTGTTTTTATGTTTATAACCTTATTTAATTATTTTCAAACACATAATATCACATAAAGTTTTCAATGTCAATTTAAAAAGTTTACATTGTACACAATAGATTAAAAATATGCATTTCAATGATTTACTAACAAAATTAACTTATTTAACAAAGAAAAATAATATAACAAATTCCGAAATAGGAAAAGTAATCGGATTGGACAGGCAGGCTATGAGCGGTAGAGCTGCCAGAAATTCGACATTTAAATCATTCGAAATAGAAAAAATCGAAAAATATTATAATGTTGATTTATCAGGTTTACTAATTAATTCCAATTCACTCAAACGACGTTATGATGATACTTTTTCCGCCAATAGGGAACAATGTAAGGAAAGAATTAATATCATAAAAAATAAAAACAATCTTTCAAATTTACAAATGTCTGTCCTGCTAAATATATCCGAAAATGAATTAGAAGATATTTTGACCGGAAAAACAATGCCTGATTTGAACATATTGAGCAATATTAAAAAGAATTTTGAGGTATCTGTTGATTGGATATTATTTGGAGAATAGAATTTTAATTACAAAGCCAGTCCATACATAGTTCCATAAATTTATCGTGTTCCTGTATATATAAATCTTCTGCGTGATAGCATTCTTTAAATTCGACAAATTTTTTTTCACATTTTGCTTTTTCGTAAAGCAATTTTGTATGTCTGCTATATACGGTAGGGTCTTTTTCTCCGGCAATAAATAAAGTAGGACAGATAACTTTTTCTATTATATCAACGGGTTTTATCTTTTTTTGAAAAATATTCCCTGCCCTTACAGACATCCATACTTTAGGTTCACACTTTTTTATGGTAGGAAGCCATGCTTCTTTTTTCCACCAATTATTTTCTATTTTGTTAAAATCAGATGGAGTACTTACAACAATCATTTTATTTATATATTTATTTTCTGATGCTTCTATTATTGATGAGGCTCCGCCTAATGAAAATCCTGCCAAATAAATTTTGTTATAGTTATTTTTAGCAAAATCCAATACCGTATTTAAATCCTTAACTTCATTGCTTGTGAATGTAAAACATCCGCCTGATTTTCCATGTCCTCTAAAATCCAAAGCAAGTACATCAAGATATTTTGAAAATTCTATGCTCATATTATAAAAAGGCTTACTGTCTTTTGTCATAAACCATCCGGGAGCTATTATTAAAACTTTATCAAAACCTTGTTGATATTGGTTAACAGCTATTTTTACATTATCTTTTGTATAAAAATAAATTTCTTTCATCATATTTATTTTATATTAAAAAATAAAAAATTAATTCTTTAACAATATTATACAACCGTACATATTGTTTGTTATTGGAGGTACATATTAAAAATAAAAGCGGACTTAAAAAAGTCCGCTGAATTTAGTATATAAAAATAATTTAATTATTTTACAAGTTTATTAACATTAGTGTATACACTATTAACATCTTTTATAGTATCTGTAATCTTGTCAGCTAAACCGAGGTAACTTCCGACTACACCCGTTAAGCCGAGCAGAGGACTAACCACACTCATAACAGTTTTAAAAAGAGCAGGTCGCATCGTCCTAAATTCTTTATGGGCTGCTTCTTTTTGATCTTCCAGCTGTTCCAGTGCAAATTCTGCTTCTCTGTCATCCGGATTAGCTTTTAATCTCTCTTTTGCCTCTTTTATCTGCTCTTTCAAATCTTTTTCACGCTGACGAAGTGATGCTATTCTTTCTTTCTTTGTCATCTTCTTGTATCCCGGAATACCGAATGCTGTGTCTTTGTCATTTGTAGCATTTGTTCCGTTGACATCACTGCTTCCTCTGGCGGAAACACTTCCGCCTGTCGCAACACTGCCGCCTGTCGCAACACTGCCGCCGTTAGCAACGCTTCCATTGCCATTTGTACCGCCATTACGTTCTATTCCTTGTTCTTTATCTATTTTAATACGTGTAGCAGCATTCATAACTCTGTTAATAGATAAGGAATCCATGTTTTTAAACGGATGTTTAGGATCTGCACCCCAGCCATGTCCGTTTAATTTACCACTGGCAATATCTTCTGCAAGTTTTTGTTCCTGTTCACTCAATTTTTGTTTTATTGACGGAACTTCAATTTCTACAGGTTTTTCTTCTTTTTCAAATTCGGGAGCTCTAATTATAGAATTCAGCAGAACTCGATACTGTCTTGTGCTTTCAGAACTTCCGCCTTCAGCTAATTTTCCCGTAGTAGAAGCCTCGGCTAATTTAAACGTGTTTAAATCGCCAAAATTTTCTTTTGCAAATTGATAACAGCTTGCAACATCCATTTCATCATTGGACACTTTGTCAAACATTTCTATTAACTGTTGATATTTAGCTTTTTTCTCCGGACTGCTTGTAATTGTATCCAAATCAACATTTCTGAGATATTGTCTATAATTATATTCGGGATTTACATCTGTGCTTAAACCGTTAGATGCAGCCCATTGTTTGGCTTCATTTAAAAATGTTGAATAATAATAATTACTATCTCCGTCATTTTGATTTGTTTCTTGTACATCGGAAGGAGTTCTGCCTTTCATATTATTTAAGAATTTTGCAGCATGTGAACCTCCGCTGACATTTCCGCCGGAGAACGGACTTCCTGAAACCTGACCTGAAACAGCACCGCCGGAAACCTGGCCTGAAACAGCACTGCCGGAAACTAATCCGCCATTTCTTTGTGCTTCTATCTGACTTGCAAGTTTTGCAACATCATTTGATAAACTGTCAATATCATCTTTTGACACTTTTTCCTTGAAATTTTCAACTAATGTTATCTGATTATTATTATCATCTTTACCTAAACCATCAATTTGTCCATCCATTAAATCTTGCTGGAAAATACTTGCGATTTGGCTATCGTTGAGAGAATCTACATTTCCACCCGCTGTCTTGTACATTTCTTTGTATTTATTTATTATTTGTGATGTAAGTTCATTGTTTCCGTTTACGTTTCCGCTCATTGATAACCTCTTTTCTGTTTTCATATAACACACTGCAAACATGTATTCGGCAGTTTTTCTATTTTTCTTTAATTTATGAAAATAACATGTTACATTTTCGTTACAATTACGAAATGGTATTTTTATTGTATAATTTTGTATATATATAACAGGAGGGCGGTATGGAAGTTTTGCAAAATACTTCATTACGGGAACTGGCTGAAGAAGTATTTCAGATAGAAGCTGATTCTGTACTGAAACTTAAAGAAAGAATTAATTCTAATATTGAAAATGCCGTTAGTACAATTATTAACTCTAAAGGACGTGTAATTGTGACAGGTATGGGAAAATCGGGACTAATAGGAAGAAAAATCTCGGCTACTTTATCTTCAACAGGAACTCCTTCATATTTCCTTCACCCCGCAGAAAGTACTCACGGAGATTCCGGTATTATTACAAGAGAAGATGTTGTAATTGCAATATCTAACAGCGGAGAAACAACTGAATTACTCAATCTTTTACCGTTAATAAAACGTTTTGAAGTTCCATTGATAGTACTTGCAGGTAATAAAAATTCTACTTTAGGCAAATGTGCCGATATTTATTTCGATATTTCCGTTGAAAAAGAAGCATGTCCATTAGGCAAAGCTCCAACGGCAAGTACAACCGCAACACTTGCAATGGGTGATGCTATTGCCGTATGTCTTTTAAAAAGCAGAGGATTTTCGGAAGAAGACTTTTTACTTTATCATCCTTCAGGTGCTTTAGGGAAAGGAATTTTATATACCGTAGGTGATTTAATGTTAAAAGATAAAGATTTAATGCCTATTGCACATGAAAACGATACATTCCTTGAAACAGTTGATTTAATTTCAAAAAAGAAATTGGGTTGTGCATTAATTTTGGATGATAACAATAAACTTACGGGGCTTTTAACTGATGGAGATATCAGAAGAATATTATTGAGATATCCTGATGTTTCTGTCCTAAATAACAGAACTGTTATGACCAAAAATCCGAAAACAATTACTGCCGATTCCATGGCAACAAAAGCACTTGCATTTATGGAAAAATATTCCATAACATCACTTGCAGTATGTGATAGTAATAATAAGCCAATCGGAATAATTCATATTCATGACCTTTTAAGAGCAGGAGTAGCATAATGTTTAATATAGATTTAAGAAGCAGAGTATTAAAAATAAAACTTGTTGCATTTGACGTTGATGGTGTTATGACTGACGGAAGCATGATTTATGATGAAAACGGAATACAATATAAAACATTTAATGCAAAAGACGGTCAGGGTATTGCAATGCTTGTAAAATCAGGTTTGAAAACTGCTATTATTACGGCAAAAGAATCAGGTGCTGTTAAGCATCGTTTTGAAGATTTGGGAATGACTAAATTATATCAGGGTGTAAAAAATAAAATAGCCGTAATGAAAGAAATAGCCAAAGAATATGGACTTGATATGAGTGAAGCTGCATATATGGGAGATGATTTGCCTGATATAAGCGTTTTAAGAGAAGTAGGGCTTGCTTGCTGTCCCAGTGATGCAGTAAGTGAAGTAAAAAGTATCTGCCACTTTATATCGGGTAAACGTGGCGGCAGAGGTGCAGTTCGTGAACTTACAGACCTTATTTATAAAACTCAAAATAAAAATTAGGTAACGAATTTTTATGGAATATCAGGGCTGTATTTTTCTTGAACGTGGTATTAATTTTGATTACAATTCTGTTACGGATTGCTGTATACTTCATCATAGTAACAAAGGTCTGCCTTTGCTGCTTGAAAATTATAAAGGCGGTTTGATTGATTGGGAAAAAATATTTGAAATAAAAGAAAATCGAATACAAAATCAGATAAAAAAAACTGTTTATGAGTGTGAAGGTTGTTATCATTTAGGTAATTATGAATTTAGTTTTGAAAAGAAAATCTCGGAATTTCATTTCAGTCATTGCCGTTTATGTAATGCAAAATGTATATATTGCAGTAAAGAATACAGTGAAGGTGATATAAACTTTGATACTTACCCTGTTATATCGGATTTAATAGAAAAAGGATATTATAAATCGGGAGGGGAAGCGACTTTTCAAGGCGGTGAACCTACTATGATGAAACATTTTAATGAACTGATTGAACTATTTATAAAAAACGGAACATCAATAAGAGTTCATACAAGCGGAATAAAATTCAGTCCTCAGGTTTGTGATTCCTTAAAACAAAATAAAGGCTCGGTAGTTATTTCATTAGACTGCGGTTCAAAAAAAACTTATAAAAAGATAAAACAGGTTGATTGTTTTGAATATGTTCTTGACTCCATTCAAAAATATTCACGGGCAAATTCTGATAATGTAATAGTAAAATACATTTTAATCCCCGGAGTTAATGATAATATAAATGAAATTGACAAATTTTTCAGAATTATAAAACAATATAATATAAAAAAAGCTGCATTGGATATTGAAGTTAAATATGCAGATAAATATAATAATAAAGATGTTTCCCCGCATATATTTCTATTGGTTGATTATTTTGAAAAGAAAGCTGAAAAGTTAAAGATTAAAGTATTAATATACAGCTTTTTATCTTATGTTTTACAAAACAGAACCCTAAAAACATCAAAATGGATAAACTTTAAACCTTTATATTCTTTACTGGTTAATAAATTAAATGACAAAAGTAAAATAATACAATATAAACGATAATTATAGCTCTTTTTTATTATTTTATAAATAGCACGTTAGAGTAATGAAACTGCAGGTATTTAATTTGATAATAATAATATAAAGAAAAAGAAAGGATTGGTTATGTTTATTCTCAAATTTATTACTTTAGCTTTAGTTTTTATCGGTGCATTGAACTGGGGGTTAATCGGAATATTCGGTTATGATTTAGTAAGTTCTGTTTTTGGTGATATGAGCGTATTATCAAGAATTATATATGCACTTGTAGGAATTAGTGCGATTATACTTCTTTTCACACATAGGGAAATATTTTCGGACAGAGAATGTATCTGTATGGACTAAAATCACAAGCGGGATTACTTGATATAAAATCACTTAATCCCGCTATTTTTTATAAAAATTATTTCATATTTCTTATTTCAACAAGTGCACTTGGTAAAATATGCTCAAAAGTATCAACAACAGCAGGGTCAAATTGCCTTCCGGCAAGTTCCTTTATTCTGTTAAGTGCTTCTCTCGGTGTTATTTGATGTCTGTATATTTTAGGTGTAACCATACTGTCAAAAGCATCAGCCACCGCCAAAATTCTGGAACCTATAGGAATTTCATCGCCTTGTTTACCATAAGGATATCCGGTTCCGTCAAAATGTTCATGGTGAAACTTAATAATTTCTATAACTTCATTCAATTGTTTAATATCATCCAAAATTTTAATACTAAAAGAAACATGCTGTTTTATTGAATCATATTCTTCGGGAGTAAGTTTTTCGGTTTTCATTAATATATCATCTGAAATACCAATCATACCGATATCATGAAGCAAACCCGCAAGTTCAATTCTTCCCGTATTAGCTTCGGATAAATGGAGTGCCTGTGCCATTTTAACCGAATAGAATGTAACTCTGCGGCTTCTGCCCAGCGTATAAGAATCTTTTGCGTCAAGTGCTTCAACAATCGCTGTAACTGTTCCTGAAAATAATTCTTTTAAATCATTAATCAACGAGTTGTTATCATCCTTTAACTGCCAATATTCCAAAGCTCCTTTTACCGTGAGCATAAGTTCATCGGGACTATAGGGTTTTTTTACATATCTGTATATTTTTGCATAGTTAATCGCATCAATTAAAATACTTGCATCCGTATAAGCCGTAATCATTAACCTCATCGTTTCGGGAGATATATCATAACTCCTTTTAAGAAATTCCACACCATCCATTTCAGGCATTTTATGGTCGGAGAGAATACAATGAAAATGCTCTTGTTTAAGCATTTCTAATGCCTGAACAGGAGAAGTAGATTTCTTTATATCATAATCATTTCTCAATGTACGATATAATAAAGCAAGGTTATCGGGTTCATCATCAACTATTAATATTTTATATTTATCCATTTTGTCCTTCACCTTCTGCAGCTACACCTGATTTAAGTTTTTCACGGTCAATATTTAAAGGCAGTGTTATAGTAAACTTAGTTCCCTGACCTTTTTTAGATTCAACTTTAATATCACCCTGGTGATTTTTAATAATTTTATATGTTATAGACATACCTAAACCTGTACCTTTACCAACAGGTTTTGTTGTAAAGAACGGGTCAAATACTTTACGCTGTGTTTCCTCATCCATACCCGAGCCGTTGTCTTCCACTTCAATAATCATGTTTGTATTATCTTTATCGGTATTTATTCTTATCCATATATCACCGTTTTTCTCCATAGCACCCACGGCATTATCAAGTATATTCATAAATACCTGATTTAACTGACCGCCAAATGCTTCAACTTTAGGAACATTATCCATATATTCTTTATGTATTTCAGCTTTATTCTTAATTTTGTTATGTAAAATATTAAGAACGGTATCAATTTCAGCAGGAAGGTCAACATCCTTAATTGAAACTTCTTCCATTCTTGAAAAGCTCTTTAAATCCTGAATTATATTTTTTGCTCTTTCGGCACCTTCTTTACAACTTTTAATTAAATCAGGCATATCAGTCTTTAAAAATTCATAGTCACATTCTTCTTTTTTCTTTTTAACCTGAGTTTTTTCGGCATCTTTTAATGACGGTTCATATTTTGTATATTCATCTATAATCTCAATTAAATCTTTTGAGTAATTACCGAGGTGAGTCATATTGCCGTATATAAAGTTAATCGGGTTATTAATTTCGTGCATAATGCCTGCAACAAGTTCACCTAACGATTTCATTTTTTCCGAATGCACCATCATAGCCTGAGTACTTTGCAGCTCGGCATAAGCACCTTTTAGTTCGTTTGTTCTGTCGTTAACCTGTGATTCCAATGAAGAATATAATCTCTGCAGTGCATTTGCCATCATATTATACGAACCTACAAGTTTATTAATTTCTTCATATTTTGTATAACTTAAACGACCTGATAAATCGCCCTTTGCAATTTGAGATACAGTCTTTTCCATTGTATCAAGCGGTTTTGTAATACTGCGAATTAATCCCAATATACAAAACATACAAATAATAACAATAACAATAGAAATTTGCGTTAACTGATTAATAATTTGATTTCTATATTTATCGGTTAATCTTGGTACTGCCAAATATGCCGTATATGATTTTTCTTTATCTTTTACATTACTGTTTTTTCCTGCTGTTTTTAAGAATTTTTTATCAATGGAAATTAATGTATAATCCGAATATTTAGTAATTACAAGAGGAGTTATACCATCTGCCAGAAATTTATATTCACCTTTATTTAAAGTCTTATAAAGTAAATTATTTGAACCGTCAACTATAAAAATATCTTTAACGGCATACTCCAGCTTTAACTGTTTGCTGTTCATTTCATTTCTGAGTTTTAACAGTTCACTATCCGATTTTATTATATCTTTAATAGGACTTTCTATTTTTAATTCTTTTAAATCTATATTAGATGCAACTTGTCTTTGAATGGAAAGATTTTTAACCGCAATATCAAACGCATTTTGATAAAAATCTGTTTGAGCATTTGACTGAGCTGAATTTACTACACCAACAGAAATTGTAAATGTAATAACCATTATAATTACTATTGCAAGCAGTAAACCCCCCATTAAGGTTGTCCATATAGTGTTGCCAAACTTTGGCTTTTTATTTTGAAATTCCTTATCTTTTTTATTAATTTTTTTCTTTTTCTTTTTCACCATTTATAGACCTATACAAAACTATTCATAAACTATTGTAAACTTTTTTTTATAGTTTTACAAGTTTATTCAATAATTATTTGATAAGGATATTTATTTTCGTACTAAAAAATTACCCGAGGAAATTTTTCGCTTATCACGAAATTTGCCTGAGCATTCTATAGTTTTGATTTGTAAATACTGTTTTCAAACTCATTTAAAAATTCGGCAGGTGTTAATTTAAAACCTTTTGCAATTTTTACTATAATACCAAGTTTAATATCCTGCTTCATATTTTCAATTCGGCTTAATATTGCAGGCTCTATATCATTATCCAAGGCAAAACCATTTAATGTCTTATTTATGGATATTCTTTTATTTTTTATAAATTTTCCTATTTCATAATATTGCATTTTCTCAATTATCTTTTATAATAAATATAAATTCATTGAGATTTCTCAATAAAAGTTATTAAAAAAACGGTAATTGTAATGAACATAATAGATTTTATAAGCAACAATAAAATAGGCAATCCGCCTTATGATTACTATTTTCTAAAAAACTTAGATGAAAAAGAGTATCCACGTTATTTAGCTAAATTGTTTTATTTGAATACGGGAGAAAAACTTCCATTGAAATTTGATTTTAAAAATAAATCGTGGATTATTGATAAGAAAAGATGCAAAACATTTAATCAAAAAATACAGTGGATTAAGTTGTATGGCATAACTGATTTAATGAGAAAATGTACGGATAAAGTAGCGGTACGAGATTATGTAGCGGAAAAAATCGGGTCAGAATATTCAAAGCCTGTTTTGCAGGTGATACCTGATGCTAAAGAAACAGACTACGAACATATCTGTCCCCCTTGCGGGGAAAGT
>CAJONH010000030.1 GCA_905235825.1 Candidatus Gastranaerophilales bacterium | reverse complement strand
ATAGATTATGCAAGATCAGGTGCTTTAGACGGTTTATTTACTCTGCCTGACGGTTTAAAACCGCTAAAAAAAGGTATGAATAAAATAAATGATAAAATGTCAAAAGGAAATAAAAAAACCTCTGCTATTCCGTATTCAGAGGATAACAATCCTATTAATTTAACCCGTATTGATTCGCAAGAATTTTATGATGCAGATGCTGATGTTACAGTTACAGTTAATGAATATCGTTTAAAAAATAAAGAAAATAAATATGTTCATGCATTTGAATATATTGTTAAAAATAATTCAAATGCAAATATAAAAGTAGAGAAAGTTTACTCTGAAAGACTGGCGGCATTAAAAGATGTTACAACATCAACATTCGTTGATATGGATAGACTTGATGTTGCTGATACTTTAGCTCTTCCCCTCGCCATTCCGACGGGCGGTTTGTCATTCGGCTTTACGATTGCAAACAATGTAAGACTGGCAAGAGTTATAAAGGAATCGACAAGATTTTCTCATTCACTGCCTGAAAATTATGACCTAAAGGCAAATTCTTCAATGAGAATACTTTGTTTAAAATTTAAGGATGATCCTAAACCGCTTGAATTTACGGTAAACAAACTCGGTCAAACATATAGTTTTGCATATTAATAATTTTCTATATCGGGCTGAGTGTTATTCAACCAGATACTTTTATCGGTTAAAATATAAAAGAGTTGTTTTGATAAATGAAAAAGATTTTTAAAATAATACTATGCACCATATTAGCTTTAGGTATTTGTTTATATCTCGGAATAGTATTTTTATTACCTCAAATAGTAAATAACAAAACCGTTATAAATGAACTGCAATCTTTCATTCATAATAAAACAGGAATAGAAACAAAAATTACAGGGTTAAATTTAAAAATATCTCCCAATCTTAAAGCTGTTTTGAACGTTGATAGTATTGATGCAAAAAATAATAATATTACTATTGCGGGTATTAAAAGTCTTTTTCTAAGCTATAAGTTATTACAAAAAAATCTGACTTTAATAAGTGCAGATAATATATTTATAGACGGAAATACTTTAAAACAATTAAAAAAAGAAGGAAATAAGAAAAAAAATAATAAATTTGAACTAAAGAAACTCCCTGAAATTCATGTACAAAATTTGGGTTATAAATCAGATACCGTAAGTGTCTTAGCTGAAAACCTTAATATAGAAAATGACATTATAAACTTAAATGCGGATATAAAAACTCCGTTTTTAAAAGAAACATTAAAATTAGGTTATTCAGGTTCATTACAAGTTGAAAAAAATAAATTTAAGGCAGATAAATTTGAAGTAAAAATAGGAAATTCACAACTATATATAGACGGATATTTTTCAAATAAAGATGATTTCAGTTTTGATATAAACGGTGAAAAACTGCCTGTATCTGAACTTATGCCCATGTTATTACATTTTCAAAAATCAAAAGACCCTTCTAAAAAATTTATTGAGAACTTTAAAAACTTTAAAGGTACTATAAATTTAGATTTGAAACTTAACAAATATGGTATTTTTGGAAAAGGTATAGCAAATAATCTCTCAGGGAATGCCGTTTGGTTTGATATTCCTATATACTTTAAAGAAGCAGTTTTTAATTTTAACGGGCAAAAAATTGTTTCTGAAGCTGAAGGCATGCTAGGAAATGAAAAAGTTATACATACTCTTAATATTACGGATTTAACAAATCAAAATCGAGAAGTGATTGGAACAATGAAAACAATATTAACAAAAAAGTTTGATTATGTTCCAAATCTTACTATTTTAAATTCCGTTAATTTTGGTCTTGTTTATAAAATAAAAGATAAAAAGCCTGATGTATATTACGATTTAGATATTCCTGTAAACAGTGATTTAATTTACAATTCTTTTTATTTAGGATTAAGGGATTATAAGAGAAAACTGCATGCTAATACATTAAAAATTGATAATGATTTGTATTTAAAAGAATATAAATATACTTATTCTAATTTTAACAAAGAAAATATTGTTATCTTTGGTGAGGGGTTATTTTCAAAACATATAGATAAAATTAATCCGGATAAGTTCATTCCTCAATATGTATCAGTTCATACTAATGGGTTCGCACCAATCTCTGTTACCGGTTCTTTTGGTGAAAAAATAAGAGACGGTGAATTTAAGGGTGATTTAAAATACGATTTTAAAAATAATCAAGTTTTAGGAACTATTGATATAGTAAAAGCAAAACATCAAGAATTTCATATTGAAAAGGCTCATATTACATCTAAAAACGGTGTATTTAATGTAACCTCAAACGGCTTCTTTAAAGGCGAAAAATACTCTGCTGATTTAAGTCTAAAAAATAATATTTATGGCGAAACATTGATTTATGATATGAAATTGTTTTTAAATAAACTTATTTTTGAAACAAAACCTGATACAACACATAAAAAGAAGAAAAAAATAGATTCAAAAGAACTTTCAAATCAGGTAAAAAATGCAGATATTACGGTTAATAATTGGGAAATTAAGGTTAACGAAATAATAAGAGATAAATTTGTTCTTAAAAATGTAAACCTTATTGGCAGTATGAAAAATAATATATTTGATTTTAATATGAAGGATTTAAGTTTTGCTGACGGCATAATTCGTGCAAAAGGAATTTATGATTTCGCAAAAAATACTTCACGGATGACATTTGAGGCGAAAGACATTAATTCAAATAAAGCAGCAGAAATGACAATTAATCTTAAAGACCAAATAGAGGGAATTGCAAGTGCAAAAGTAAACTTGTCCTCAGAAGAAATGTTCAAATATATAGATGCTCACTGTAATTTTGAAGTTAAAGAAGGCTTTATGAGCGGACTTGCTGACAAAGAATTCAGCATTAAAAATTCAAAATATAAATTATCGGAAATAACAAATGTTAATTTGAAACAAAAAGAGCTTATGAAAGATGATATAAAAGGTACATTTGATGTTCATAATACAGAACTCAACAATATTAACATTACAACGTGGCATGAATTGTCTGCAATGTATTTAGAAGGCAGTTATGAAATGGAAAAACAGTATGCGGATCTGCATCTGTTTTGGCATTACAGTAAAGAAGCTCCAAAAGGAGCAAGGATATTCGGCATTCCTTTTAACTGGATTTTGAAGGTTGTATTTAGAACCGAACATACAAAAGAGTTATATAAGTCAAAATTGCAGCAGATTCCTAAAATTAAAGATAATGACAAAAATTCAAACTATTATAGAATTTATTTAAAAGGTGATATTAATAATAACAAAGTCAACCTTACACTAAAAGAAGTTAAATAAGTAAAGTTAAATATGAAAAAATTGTAAATTACGGCAATTTAAATACATTTTGATTTAACCCAAAAGATGTTTCAATGTTTAATATTGACTTTTGAGATATTTCCTATTTTTAATTGTTTCAATCAATACAGAAAGACCTTTTACAAGTGCAGAAAAGAATGCATATAAAAAGGAGGAATAGAAATTCCTCCGAAGAAATACGAAAAAAGGATAAAATTTAAATTTTGTTTTCAACCATATATGACTGTGGT
>CAJONH010000029.1 GCA_905235825.1 Candidatus Gastranaerophilales bacterium | reverse complement strand
TTTATTGTTTCTACAGGATGAACTAAGTCTTTTCCTAACGATACAGATGGCATTTCTTTTATTTGCGGTAAATTCCGATTGACACTTGCCGATGGATTGTTTATTTTTTCTTGTTGTAAATTAGCGGCATTTAATGCATTAATTGAATTTATTTTTGTCATTGTTTTCCCTTTTTCCAACATTCTACATGCTATACCAAACTAAAACATATCAATAAAAAATTTTGCCTGTTATTTCAAAAAAAGTTATATAAGTTTATAGATTTATTTTTTAGCAATTTTGTAAACCCTTTTGTTTTAATCTGATTGTGTCCGGGTAAGGAAAAGAAGATTAAAAGTGAACGGTACGCTTTTTAATAATTATTATGGTATTTTACTAAATACATATACGTCAATAATATCAACAAATAATAATTTAAATATAATGAATAGACAAAATCCTGATTTAAATTGCCGAGCAAATTTCGTGATAAGAGAAAAATTTGCAGAGGGCGAAACCGGATTAGATTATTTTTCTGAGAATTATGTCAATTATTTAAAATCAATTGCATTTGCATATTTATCATCAGAAAAAAATTATACATTAACAATAAATGATTTACTAATATCACCTAAAATATCAATTGTTTCTCAACCCCAAAAAATAGAATTTTTAGTTCCTGATTTATCGGATGATAAAATACTAAATGAAATCGGTATGGATAAAATAAAAGGAGAATGGTATTCTCCAAATAAAGCTTCTTTCCCAAGAACATTAACAAAGGATGATGTTATTATTATTTACGGCAGAGATAAAGAAGGAAAACCAAATGATATAGGAATATGTTCAAAAAAAGAATTTTCAAAAATATATACAAATAGTGAAAAATACGAACAAGGCAATATTGAATTTATTAATCCGGATAATATTGAAAAAGGAAAAATTTCAGATGCAATAAAATGCAGTTCCTGTGAAGTTTGTTTGTTGCCTGTTGGAACAAAACTCAGTACAAAAGAGGGTATTGTTACAGTAAAACCGGGACAAGTTGTAATAATAAATGAAGCAAAAAATTCTATATATGCTTCAAATATTGATAAATTTCTTAAAATATACAGGGATGATCCTTTAAATCCTGCATCAAAAGAGTTTATTAATTTATTGCAAGAGTATCTGGAAAAATTAAATTCCGCTGATTTTTCTATCCAAGATGCTATATATTGCCATAAAAAAATACTTTATATGTTCTATACAATAAATCGTAGTAAAAAATTATGCGAAATTTTAGATGACAGTCAAAATTTACCAACAGACTTAAAAGGTGAATATAAACTTGCAGCTAAAATTGCAAAAAAAATGGATGAAAAATATTTATCCCAAATAGATGTAACTGACTTTGACAGAGCAATTGAACAAGCAAGACATATTTTAATTAAAATCAATCAAGATAAAAATCTTACCGAAATTCAAAAAAATGTAGCAAAAAATGCAGTTATGGTAAAATTATTGCCTAAAACGAATTTACATCAACATTTAAAAGGTTCTGTTCCAAAAGATATTACTATTGAACTTGCAAAAGATAAAAAAATGACTCAAGGAGAAATTTCTAAAATTGAAACTTCATATTCAAAAGGTGAAGCTGGTTACGAAAATTTACATGATTTTAATATCAGTTATGCTAATATAGGTGTACCGATAAAAACACCGGATGACTACCATAAAGCTATAAAAGGAATAGTTAAAGAAGCAATGAAACAAGGGCAGCTTGCCGTAGAAATCAGATGTGCCTGCGATAGTATAAAAAATAATGAAGGAAAAGACTTATCCCCCGAAGAAGGAAGCGAATCAATAATTAAGTCTATTCGGAATATCAGAAAGGAAATAAAAAAGGAAGGTTTAGAACCTCCGAAATTAAGTTTTGTATTTTTATCATATAGAGGCAGAGATTGGGATAAAAGTATCGAAAGTGCAAGAATACAAGCAAAAGAAGCTGTAAAAGCGGCTGTTAAATATCCGGATATGAAATTTGGATTTGATATAGCAGGTCCCGAGGATACGGGTTATGGTCCAAAAGCCTTTAAAGATGCTATTAATATAATAAAAGAATATAACCAAAAAGTAGAAAATGGAGAAATTCAAGGCGAAAAAATCGGAATAACAATGCATGCAGGTGAAACTCCAACTTTTGACAGAGGCAGAGAAGGATATCTGTCTGTTGAAGAAGCTGTTGAAATGGGTGTAGATAGAATAGGACATGGAGTTCAAGCAGTACTTAATCCTAATACAATGAAAAAACTAAAAAAATCAGGCATTACCGTAGAAATTTGCGGAGTATGTAATGTACTGTCAATTCCTTTAAATACCAAAGGATTTGAGAAACATCCGATTGATGAATTTATAAAAAATGATATACCGGTTGCAATTTGTACAGACAATGATGCTATATGTGCAACTAATATTACAAAAGAGTACCTGCAATTTTTATTAACAGGACACAGCAATTTTATGGATTGGAATAATGTTAAACAATCAATCAGAGCAGGTATAAATGCAGCTTTTATCTCCGAAAAAGATAAAAAAGAATTATTTTCAATTTTAGAATATAGAGTTAATAAAATACAAGATTTGTTAAATGAAGTAAACGGAACAGATAATACAAAAAACATAAAATATGCTACTTTATAAGAATTGCAGGGGAAATACAGATATATTTGCATTTATATTACTTCAAATTTTAGAAAATCTAATATTGAGAATACTTGCTCAGTTAGGTTTATAATTTATAAATATGTAAAAAAAGCCCGATGTAATATCGGGCAAATACTACGTAAATATAGATAAATTTTTAATTTATACAACAAGCAGAAACTCTGCTCGGTATTTTTTCTTTATCTTTCTGCTTTTTTAAAAATACCTTTTGAATTTTATCGGCACACTTGTAGCAGTATTTACATTCAACATCACACCTTGATGCACACAGATGCCCTTTTTTTATAAAATGTTTTATATCAGGCAGATATTTTTTAAAACAATTCACCGTTAACTGATTATATGCGGGAATTCCCGTCAAACGATGAATAAAATGTGATAACGGATAATCTTTTATGTTAGATATATTATCTACTCCTTTTAAATATAAACAATATCTGTCAATGTACATTTGTGTTGAATAAATTAAAAATACATCACGTCCTACAAATTTAAAATTATTAATTCCTATTTTACTGTATTCTTTGATATTCCAAGGAAAAATATTATTACTTAGAACAAAACTTTGTAAGGGATATTTCTCTGTAATATTTCCACAAAAGCTTGTAGCATAACCATCAGATAAGGATAGTTCATTGTTAATCGTTGTTCCTTTATCTATTCTGCTTGAAGCATGTATATATCTGTTTGGGCAACCTTGTATACAACCTTCATTAACTATGAGTTCAATTTCAATTTTGGGATATTTTTTTTGTATATTTTTTAGTAAATCAAAATTTTTATTTAAATCATGGCTTGGAACAATCTGTATTACCTCAGGATGAAAATTTAGAAAATTTTGATATTCACTAATAATTTTATATTCAAGGCTGGTAGAAGCTAATATTTTAAAATCAGGATAATTTTTACCAATAAAATTCATTAATTGTAATGATGCAACTCTTAATTTATTAACACCAATTTTCCTCAATTCGCCTAAAAGGAGTTCCAGTGTTTCTAATTGTTTATTAAAATTAGGGTTTTCTATTTCTAATCTTTTAGGTGAATTTAATAAATAAATAAAATCACAATTTTTTTCCAAAACATATTGAATAAGATTTTTCCAATAGCTCCATTGTGTATTTTTTAAATCACTATTCCTTGATTGTTCAAAACCGGTAAATACTTCACATCCACGGGGTACACAATTGTATAAACTTGTTATTTTACTCTTTTCTACAAGTTTATTTATGTTAAGAATTTTATCAATATCTTTAATTGTAAAAGGCATGGGTGCTGAAAATTTGTACATTATATTTCCTTTTTTACCTCCTAACTGCAATAATCCATACGTACTGCACCTCCTCGGCACCTTACGTATGCCAGGTATGCGTAAAAAGTATGAGTATCCCCGTCAGGTATGTAATAATATCCCCAATTTAATAACGTAGAACAACTCAAATCTACATCTCCATATCCGCAAACATAACATTTCCCTTGTACATATTGACATATATATTGATTTCCTGCTGTTAGATTATTTTCCTGACTAATTTCCGAATATATTTCATTGATTTGTTCATCTGTTAATCCTTCAATTGAATCTAAATTCATAAAAACTCCTTTTAAATTGTTTATTAAATTCTTTTGTTGTTTTTAAAAATCCACTGTATGGAGTGAAAGTAATTTCTTCAAAATATGGTTTATTTTCATAAATCATCCAATCTGTACGAAGAAGCTCAATATTTAAACCTTTTACAAGTTGATTTGATAAATCAAATATTTGATTTATTATATAATCGGCTGACTTATTTATTGTTTTTTCATTGCCTGCAAAAATATCATCAATTGGTTTAAAATTTTTATCGTAGACTGTTTGTACTTGTTTATTATAAAATTTATATATTATATATGGTTCTCCGTTAAAATAATAAATATTAATTTTTATTGGTTCTGTATTAATTTCCTCCCTCATCAATTTTTCAATTAATATTTTAGGTTTTATGCCTTTATACTGCATTTCAAACCCGCCCCAAAAACTGTAATCCTGCTGAAGCCAGCCTGTCATTTGACGTTTTGTAATTTTCACTAAAGGCTTTGTATTTAAATAATCTTCTTTATCTTTAATAATAAATTGCCATTTGCAGCCGTGATTACATTTGATTACAAAAGCATTGGGGAGTTTATCAAAGTCGATTTTGTCAAACATGGTTTCGGCTTGGTAAAGCCGACCTACTTTACTGTCACTGCGAGGACGATAGTCCGTGGCAGTCCAGCCGATATTATTATTATTTATTTTAAAATCAGCTGGATTGCTTCGCTTTCGCTCGCAATGACAATCCCCTATCACCTGCAAAACAGGCTTTAAATATTC
>CAJONH010000028.1 GCA_905235825.1 Candidatus Gastranaerophilales bacterium | reverse complement strand
ACGGAAACAATATAATAAAACAAGAAAAAGCGGATGATTTAATAAATCAAACGTTTGATTTGTCAATCAAGTTATCAAAAGATTTTAAATTTGTTCGATGCGATTGGCTTGTATACAAAAATAAACTTTATTTTAACGAACTTACTTTTACCCCGTATTCGGGATTTATGAAGTTCGATAAAAAATGGAATAAAAAGCTCGGCATCTGGATTAATTTAGATAATTAAAATTATATAAATAAAAGGAGAAAATATGAATTTGGACAGTATTGAAAATTTAGACTCAAATCAAATATCTTCATTGTATGATGATATAGTTGAAAATTCAGTAAATCTGGCTCAGTGTGCATGCGGTACTGACGGTACATGCTCTTATAACGGTAATCGTAGTAATGGCGGATATAATTTCTGTATTGCATTTACTCATAACGGAACTCGAAATTACATTTCATCGGATGATTGTCGTGTTTGGTGCAGAAATAACTGTAGCACCGATTATAGTGTATGGTGGGGATATGTTCAGAGCGGATGTAATGATGGTTATAACTGGCCGGAACATAATCCATGTTCTTTATCTTCCGGTAGTTCATATTTATCTATTTGCAGATAAATTATTTTTTATTTAATACATAATTTTTCAATTTATAAAATTGATTAACCGTAAATACGGGACAAATATTGCATTCTCCCAATAATCTGTATTTACAGGTTTTACATTTATCTGATATAAATAACAATTTGTGATATATATCAATATTGTTATAAAAATAATTTATCAGTGAATTTACATTTTTAAAATCGGATATAAAAACTTTTTCATAATAAGGGTAACAAATACTTCTTACTGCCGTTAAATCTGGTAGAATATCAAATTCTAAACTACACGGATTTCCAAAAATATTATCATAAATTTTATACTTTTTTTGAAGTTGTATTATTTTAAGTCTTGATTTTTTTAAATTGTCATTTAGTAAACAATGCGGAATGCCAACACAATCAGAATATGGTATTACCTCATTTTTTATGCAGTCATTATAAAATTGTAAAAGTATATCATTAAACTGCCCTAATAGATTAAAAACATCATTGCAATTTTGCTTATTTGTATTAGAAACGGAAATTGAAAATCTTAATTTATGTTGTTTTGTTATTTTTAGTAAGTCAAATATATAAGAATAATCCATAACCGGAGAATATAAATTCATTCCAAGTATAAATTCTTTTTTTCTTTTTTTTGTAAGTAGTTTTATATTATTTTCTAATTTACAAAACAAACTACCAATATCATTTGGCGAATTACAGTTAATTAATAAACCGAATTTTGAATTTTTCAATATACTTATATATTTATCTGTTTCAATGCCGTTTGTATAAATATTGCAATTTTTTATATCTTTATCTTTATCAATAATTTCAATAAAATTGCCAAAATTTTTATGTATTGCAGGTTCCCCGCCAACTAACCCCAATGAATTATGTCTGCCTGTTTTTATAAAATTAATTGCTTTAATAAAATTTTCTATATTAAAATTTTGTAAATAATTATCCCTATATTCTTTTGCAAAACAGTAAGAACATTTTACATTACATTGATTTGTTAAAACTATATTTACCATTAAAAATTCCCCCCCCCCAAAAAAAAAAAAAAATGGCGGACGTATCCGTCCGCCGGCTACGTATTTTATAGTTTTTTGTTATATATAAGCCATTAATTTATATAAAATTAACTTGATTTTTGTTAATTTTTTTAACTTTATATACTTATTTACGTAGATTATATACCTAAAAACATGGAATATTGTATTTAATAAGTGGATTTTTGTCAATATATTTTTTTAAACATAAAATATCATTATGAGTATAAAAGAAGATTTACGAAGTCGAAATTAAAAAGAAAATGTAATTTAATATAACATTGAAGATGGCATAAATGAAATGCCATCTTCTTTTATCTCTCTCTATTACATTCTTTACTGTTCGGGATTTGTAAAATTATTTGTTACATTATAAAAATAATCTAAAATTTGGGTAAAATATTCCAAAGAAGATGCACCGTTTATTATAATATCGGCATTATCTTTTTTGGGCAGTATATATTTTTTAGATGCTTCTTTTACATAAGCAAGTTGTTTTCTTGCATTTTCTTCGTTTTGGTTTCTTGATGTTTGTGCTCTGTATAAAAACCATTTTTCCTGTATTTGGGGGTCAATATCAATATAGATTTTTATATCAAGTAAATCTGCGACATTTCCGTACATTGATGCCATGCCTTCTACTACTATTATTTTTTCGGCTTTTTTAGGTATTGCATTAGGAACTACAATTCCTGTACCGTTTACTAAATATTGAGGTATTTTAACATCATTGCCGAGCGATAGTCTTGATAAATCTTTAAATAACTGCTCCATATTAAAATTATCGGGAGAATCCACATCATAGCCTGATTCTAATAATTTATCAAAAGAGCCTTTTTCTTTTATTAATTTTGAAATATCTCTAAAATAATTATCTGCACTCAGAATTTCAACAGGAAGGTTTAATCTTTCGGTGGTTTGTTTTATTGTATTGCATATAGTTGTTTTACCACTGGCAGATTCACCTGAAATACCTATTAAAATACGTTTATAGGGATTATGAATAAGTCTTCTTGTAAATTTTTGAATAAAATCAGGTTTGACACTTTTAAATATAGGATTTTCGTTTCTGCTGTCATAAGCAAGTATTTGTTTAAATCTCGAATGTAAATATATTGCGAAAAATTCACGTCCTGATTTTGTGGTAAAGTCGGGCTTTAGTATTTTATCATTTCGAGTTAATTCTTTTTCTAACAATTGAGTCATACCGTCTATAAATCACATAAAAAAAATTTTTGCTATTTATTTCAATTTCTATAGTTTTATTTTAGCTTAAACTTTTTTCTAATCAAATATTTAATTACTTTGTGTAATGTAAAATTTTACAATATAGCTCAAAATATATATAGGCGGGTAATTCAAAACATTGTGGGAGTGGAAAATGATAAAATTTTATATTTTATTTTCGTTATTTTTTTTATTTTCTTTTAATTATTCATTTGCGGATTGCATAACCGGTTATGCCTGTTCTTTAGGTGATTTGCAAACACAAAATTTACAAAAAGAAAAAATTTTGCTTAAAGAATTAAATGATTATTTTGAATTACAAATAAATGAAGATTTTATTTTGGGCAATATTACGCAAAAATTAAAATATAAGGATTTTTTTCCTTTTTCAGGATACTACCTGCCTGATTTATCTAATAAATAATAAAAAAAAGCGGAATTTTAATAATTCCGCAAAAATACTACGTAAATTCTTTTTTAATAGCGTTTTTTATGTAGCGGTCAGATTAGTTTGGTTTCAGGAAAACTAATGTGTCCGCAATGCTCGCTAACCATGCAATTGATTAGGCTTTGATTAGATTTTAGTTTTTGTTTTGTTTGACGGCGGTCAGATTAGTTT
>CAJONH010000027.1 GCA_905235825.1 Candidatus Gastranaerophilales bacterium | reverse complement strand
TATTTCGGACAGACTTATAACGTAAAAGACATTGATACATTAATTTGGGAGTTAAAAACTTATAAACTGAAATACGGAATAAGAAATTTCGAATTTACAGATGATTGTATATCTCCTTCATTTTTAAAAAAGTTTTCTCAAAAAATAATAGAAGACGGATTAGAAATTAATTGGTACTGTGATTTAAGGCTTGAAAATGCTTTTACTCAAGAAATTTTGGATTTGGCATATAAAGCCGGTTTAAAAATGGTATTATGGGGCTACGAAGCAGGCTCAAAAAGGGTAATGGAGCTTATAAACAAAGGTATTGATATAGATGCAAGGTTCGATATTTTAAAACGCTCTGCAAAGGCAGGTATTCATAATTTTGCATATATATTTACGGGATTTCCTACGGAAACTTTTGATGAAGCTATGGAAACCGTTAATACGGTTTGTGATTATCCTGAAATATTCCATTCCTGGGGAACAGGAGTTTTCACCCTCGGACGGCATTCTTTCATAAGTAATCATCCAGAAAAATTCGGAATAACAAAATTAATTGACGATGAAGAATTTACATCTGATATTAAATTTCAAGCCTCAAGTATACTTTCTGATGAAGAAATTCAAAAAATTAATGTGCGTTTAACAAAAAAATCACTCGAAAAAAATAATAATCCTGCATGGATGTTCCTACGCTACAGAGAAATATTGTTCCTTTACATAGTAAAATATGGCAGAGATAAAGTAGCAAATATAAAATATAAACTTAAAGTTTCTTAACATTTGGTATTTTATAATTAAAGTCAACCTGTATTAAGGTCGATATATATAGTACATATAATGCGAGGTGTGCTTATGGATAGCGAAAAAATTATATTACCTTATGATATGGGCGGTAATGGTTTATTCGGCAACGGAATGAGCGGAAACGGAGCCGAATTTTGCGATAACAATTTCTTATTAAGCAGCATTGAATTTGAAAAGTTAACGCAAGAATTTGATAAATCTTTAAACTAGGTTAAGAACAAGGAAAGGAAATGATATGGTCAGTGCAGTTGGAGCAGCCGGAGCAGGCGGCGGCAGTTCAGTTAATTCAACGGATTCGACAACAGGAACTCTTGTCACACAAAGAGCAAGTGCGGAATCTTTATTAAATACATCTAAACAGCTTATTTCAGATGCACAGGCAATAATTAGTGCCAATGTAGAAGCATTAGCAGATTTAGAAAATTCAAGTAATCCATATAACAAAAGTTATAACCAAATATATATGTTTGAAAATACCCAGAGCATGTGCGGCATGGGTATGGGTATGGGCGAAATGGGTCATACAAGCGTTATGACACTTACAGGTAAAGAATTACTGGACATTTCTTCCGTACTGCTTCAAGAAACAAATGAAGACGGTTCAGCAATGACTGCTTCGCAAAAAGCTGAAAAATTAAAAGAAATGGGTTATACGGCTGAGGGTGATGATGAACAGGTAAGTCTTTCTGTCACGACGGCAAGTGGTCAGGTTACATTCTCCGATGCAAACGGCGACGGTCAATTAAACGGCTTAGACTACGATTTTTCAGAAGCTTTACAAGCATTTTATCAAGACTTACAAGACTATACAACACAAAAGACTGCAATTGAAGGAAGCATTGATACTGCAACAAATACATTGAATGAAGGTTCACAGACATCTGCAAGTGCTACAAGTACAATTGACAGCATAGACACAGCAATGGTTGCTGCTGCAGATCCGACATGGAGACCTTATGTAAGTAATTGGGATACTTTTAGTGAACATGATCTGGAAGTCAATTTTAATGGATATATGCAAAAAGCATTAAGAAATCTTGACAAGAGTGATTGTAATCAATTAGTATTGAATATTAGAACTGAAGTGGATAATGCTATTAACAATCTGGGACTGGATCAAAGTCAAGTTGCATCGCTGAAGAATCATTATCATGGTGAAATTAATGCATTTGCAAGAGAGCATGGTCTTAATATCGGAGAACCCGACGGATATGCAACTAATGATACAAGTTCAACAACTATATCTTCAAGTACTGCAGCCTCCGGCAGCTCGCAAAGTCCGACTTTAAATCCGACGGCAACAGCAACCACCTTAGATACCACAATAAATCCGACAACAGTAACCGAATAATAAAATATAACATAAAAAGCCGATTTGTTAATCGGCTTTTTTATATTTATTTTTTCATATATAATATTACAAGCTAGAGGCTGTAATATTATGAGAAATCAAAAATCATACATTTGTGAAAAACTTGGCAGAACTTTAAATTTTCTGCCTGATAAAGTCGGTTTTTGCTGTTCTGCTGCTGAAGGAACAGGAATTGAATATATTGCAGGAAATTTACTTAATATAAAAAAAATTACCAATGCTGAAAATAAATATATTAAAATGCTTAAATTCGGAGAAATTCCGAAAGAATGCTTTGGCTGTATTGATTATAAAGAAAAAACATATAAAAACTTATTTGAATTTCTCTTTTCAAAATCAAAACCTTTCCTTGTTAACGAAATTATAGTAAATCACTTTAAACAATGTGATTGCAATTGCATTTATTGTGCTCAAAAAATTATTTGGGGAAAAGATGCGGGGCAAAATTATGAATTATTACCGATAATAAAAGAACTTTATAAAAAGAAGGCAATAGATAAAAATAATCTTAAAGTAGAATTTCAAGGCGGAAATGTTTCTGTTTTAAAAGAATTTGAAGCATTGCTCAGAGAATTTTTATTGAACGGTTGTACTAAATTTTCAATCTTAACAAACGGAATAAAATATCTTCACGTTATTGAAGAAATTACAAAGCATAATAATATTAATTTACATATTAATATTTCACTTGACAGCGGAACCCCTGAAACATTTGAAAAAATAAAGCGGGTTAATGCATTTGAAAAGGTTGTAAATAATATTAAAGAGTATTTATTAAAAACAAATGCTATGATTACTTTAAAATATATCATTATTAAAGATACAAATGATAATAAAACGGAAGTAGAAAGTTTTCTTAATATTGTAAAAGAATTAAAATTTATAAAAAGTATATGCTTTGATATCGATTACAGAGATATAATGCTTGATAAAAATACAAAATTCAAAATTCCCGCTCATTATTACGAATTAATAGAACAGGCGGAGCATTTTTGCAGAGAGAATAATATAAACTGCACAACGGTTGAATATGCAAAACAATATATGAAAAAGAATAAACAATTACAAAACAGTCAATAGTTTTTTAATTTTTAATTTTGGTTGCCTGAATAATTTCTCTTACTACAGGAATAATTATACGCAAATTGTCCCTGTCTGTTGTAGAAATTAAATGTTCAATTTGTTTTCTTTCCTCATCAAGTTCCGTGTATATTTGAAAATCTTTTAACGGGATATCAAGACATTCGATAATTTTGAGGAACACATCAGCAGAAGGCATGCAAAGCCCCCGCTCTACTTTGCTTAAATAATTGGGAGAAAGCCCGACTACTTCCGCAAGTTGTTCTTGCGTTAATTTTTTATTCTGCCTCGATTTTTGGATTATTTTTCCTATAAGTTCTTTATTAATCATATATTATTACTCACTAAAATAATATTACATTTATAACTATTATTTAATGTCGTATGTGATTAATAAATAACTAACCTGATTATATTTGACAATCAACTTTACTAAGACTATAATCATATATGATTAAACATTTTTTAAATTGATTATATGCTACGTAAAATTTTATAGATTAGAAAAGTTTTTATAGCCAAAAACTATATTTACGTTTGCCGGAAAATATTGTTCCGGCATTTTTTTATAAGCGTGAATTATTTATATAAAATTGTATACTTTTTGCCGTTATATGCTTCATCAATTCTAAAGCCTTGTTCTTGGAAATATTCAAAAGGTATTTCACATTCAACCATTGTTAATTTTCCTTTTCTTGATTTGTGATATACACACTTTGAAATATATTTCATTTCATTTTTTATCCGCTCATTATAATTTACAATATTTGTTGATATCACGCTTATTTTATTAGTAATGATATAATCATATTTTTTCAAATCATAGGTTTCTATATTTTCTAAAAGTAATTTATCGATTTTATAACCGTAAAGTTTTAATTTTTCAATAAAAAATATCGGTGCTGTTGATTGATTTGCAATAACGGCAATATGTTTTATTCCCTTATTTGCAAAATATCCGTATATAACATTTTCTTCATCATTTGTGACTGTATTATTTATAATTTTGTGCTGATTTATACATTTAAGCATATAGGCAGCAGGCTTTTGATGAGAAAATCCGACAAGATACATAAAAAGAAGCATACATAAAAACAACTTGCACAACTTATGTTTATTTAAGGGATATGAATATGCCGTAACAGGTGAAGCAATTACTGCAAAAGTAAGTATATAACGCATATTATAGCTTGTAAAAACCATTGTGCGGGAAAACAATAAAATATTAAAAATAAGAGAAAGAGCAAGACTTGCCATTATAATTGATTCTTTTGATTTACTTCTAATGACTCTTTTAACGGAATATATTAAAGAAGGCAGAAAAATTAACAAGCCTGTAACTCCCAGTGCTGAATGCATTATTGACATTTTATTTCCGAGTTCAAAGTTTCCCGCAAAATAATTTGAGGTTCCGGCTTTTATATTTGTTCCGAAAAATGAAAGCAGAAGACTCTGCCAGTATTCTATTAGAGGGTTTATTTGTATAAATTTAGGCAGTCCCGATGTATCAAATATTGCGAATGTATATTTTACAATATTAGCCGTATACCCTTTTATTCCGTCTGTAAATTCATTTAAAGCCAATTGTTCGGGATTTGAAATCGGATTTGAAAACTGTATCATATTTAAAATATAGTTATAGGCGGAAAAAATAAGAAAATTAAGAAGGAATAATCCGCAAAATTTATATAGAGTTTTGTAAAAATCAGATTTTTGATATAAATAAGAGATTATGCAAAAAATTATAAAAACGGAAGGAATTGCAATAACAGCCGTTGTTTTAGTTCCTGCTGCAAGTGCATAAGATAATGCCGAAAAAAACAATGCCTTTTTATCATTATTTTTTAATGCTTTTATAAACAAATAAATACTTGCAAGAATTAATGAACCTATAAATAAATCGGCACACGGTTTTATCATTTCTATCATTACAAGAGCAAATGATGAAAAAACAAATACAGTCCACAGACATCTTTTTATTGAAAAATTCAATTCTCTTAGTAAATTATAGATAACATAAATTCCGCCTATATAACCGATAAATGAAAAAATTCCGATTCCTATCTCACTTTTACGGAACAATAAAAACCATGTGTATAAAAACTCCATATTTACGGGCATTATAAGCTCTCTTGAATCGGGTGTTATAAAATGCGAAATACTGCCGTTCTGAATCCACTCGGTACATCTGGGCAGATAATAAGCAAGAGCATCTCCAAAATTTACCGGAAATAAAAATATCCGCATTAGCTGAAATATACAGAAAAAGATAAAACATACTCCTATAAAAATAAGCGATTTATCATGTTCCAATGCATAAAGCACTTTTCTGAAATCAATTTCGTGTTTATATAATTTTCCGCTTGTAACCAAAAAAACAACTAAGGCTATAATAAAAAATACTATATTTGCAATAAAAAATCCGTTTTTTGATATGGATTTAAACAGGGATAATATTTCAAACGACAATATAATTTGAGAAAATGCAATTAAAAGAAAATATATCAGCCCCGTTCTTCCTTTTGAGGAAATGCAATTATCGGGCAAATCATTTACGGATTTCTCTGTTTTCGTAAAAAAAGCTGATAACAAAAGGTATGAAGATAGTAATACGGTTAAAACAGATGCAATAAACATTATTTCTACCTTATTAACATACAATCACCGTAAGAATAAAATCGGTATTGTTCCTTTATTGCTTCATTATACGCATTAAATATATAATCTTTGCCTGCTAATGCACTAACAAGCATCAATAATGTAGACTTTGGCAGATGAAAATTTGTTATGAGCTTATTTACTATTTTAAATTCATACCCCGGATATATAAACAGTTCACTGGTATCTTTAATCGGAATAATTTTTCCATATTTATTCATGACTGTTTCAAGTGTTCTAACCGACGTTGTGCCAACAGCAACAATATTTTTCCCCTGAACTTTTGCTTCATTTATAATACCGGCAGTTTCAGCAGTTATTTCAAAAGTTTCGGAATCCATTTTATGTTCTAAAATATTTTCGCATTTCACGGGTTTAAAAGTTCCAAGCCCTACATTTAAAGTAACAAAACAATGATGAGTTCCTTTTTTCTCCAGTTTTTCCAAAATTTCTTTTGTAAAATGAAGTCCGGCCGTAGGTGCTGCCACTGCACCTTCTTTTTCTGCATATACGGTTTGATATCTTTCAAAATCAAGATTTTTATATTCGTCGCTTGTCATTTTTCTTTCGATATATGGCGGAAGCGGGATACGTCCGACTTTATCCAAAATTTCAAAAATATTTCCTGTATATAGAAGTTTTACAAACCATTTATCATCATCTTTTTCTAATATTTCAACACTGAGTTCCTCTGCAATTTTAAGAAGCATGCCTGATTTAACACGTTTAGACGGTTTGATTAAAGAAAGCCAAATATCTTTTTTTACTTCTCTGACAAGAAAAATTTCAATTAAAGCTCCCGTATCTTTTTTGGCATACAATCTTGCCGGAATTACTTTTGTATTATTCAAAACAAGAAGGTCTTTTTCCGTTAAATAATCGACTATATCACAAAATCTGCGGTGTTCAATCGTTTTAGCATATCTGTCGAGTACCATCATTTTAGACATATCACGCTTTTCTGAAGGTACCTGAGCTATTAAATTTTCGGGTAATTCATAATCAAAATCACTTAATAACATTAAAATTAATCCTAATCAGATACTAATAATTATAGTGGTATGCCGGTTTATTAGCAAGTATGTTAATTTTTAATTTTCTAAATACTTTTTATTTATCAATTTATAAACAAACTTTATATCATCATCGGATAATAGATTTATATTGTTTGATATTATTATTTTCATATCATCTATTGATAAATGATTATCAAAATTAAAAAGAGTAATAAGTGCAACATTTAGAGTTTGTGCAATTTTTTCAAGTGTAACAAGGGAAGGAAAATGCCTTCCGCTTTCAATTCCGGAAAGAGTTGTAATATCAATATTAACGGTTTCAGCTAAAGCCTCTTGCGTAAATCCTCTTTGTTTGCGAATTTCTTTTATTCTTTTTCCCAACAGTTTTTTACTGTTCATAATTGCCCCTTTTTGTAATATTAAGACAATTTTTAAAAGAAAATAATAGTATATAATTCATTATTTAATATTAAAACATGTAAATAATTCATATAGATGAGTAAATAATTCATAATTTTAGATTAAAATATAAATAAAATACAAAGGTTGGAAATGAAAAATATATTTAATTATTTTATAAAAGACAAAATAGGTGAACCGCCATGGGATTATTACTTCCTTAAAAACTTAGACGAAAAAAAATACCCGAAATATTTAGCGAAGCTGTTTTATTTGAATACGGGAGAGAAACTTCCGTTGAAGTATGATTTTAAAAATAGCAGCAGTAGGGTGGACTTTAGTCCACGCAGACAAGGTTTTG
>CAJONH010000026.1 GCA_905235825.1 Candidatus Gastranaerophilales bacterium | reverse complement strand
TTACACCCCAGCTAAAACCGCCGATAAATCCCGAAATCATACTTTTAAATTCAGGCATAAGTCTTTGTGCAAGCGACATATTGACGGGAACTGCAAAAAAACTGACAAAACCGATTAATATAAAAGATATTAAGCCTATTAAACTTTTGCCGCCGCACAAAAAGAAAATAATTCCCAAAGGTGCAACAGTTAACAATGACCAATAAAAAACATTTTTAATACCGATTCTTTTTTCAAAAAAAGGACTTAAAATAATGGCAAATGCACCTGCAAGCATAAAAGAAACAAGAAACATTCCTATTTGAGAAACACTGTATCCTATTGATTTCCAATAAAACGGTAGAATAATAGAAAAAGAAGAAACGACAAATGATTTTACAATTGAAGCAGCAACAAGAATTGATACGGGTTTATTAGAAAAAATTGCTTTTGTTGCTTTTATAAGTGATGTATTTTTTTTACTATCACAGTTAATTTTTATCTTAGGTATTGTTTTAAGAAGAATAAAAGCGGAGATTATACCTATAATACAAGCATAAGGGAGTTTTTCCAGCCCCCATAAATCACTTATACCGGAAGAAATTGCAGGCCCCAAGGCAAATCCAAAAGTTCCGGTTGCAATAAAAATACTCATTTCACGACTGTTTGATGCACATTGAGTATAATTAGAAACTAAACTTGTTGCCTGCGGGTGAAAAAAAGCAACACCCATGTGTCCTAAAAGCACACATAGAATTAAAAAATATATATTATTTGCAATACCTAAAAACGATAGGAAAATACTTGCCATAAGCATTCCCCAGAAAATAAAAAATCTGTGATGCCATTTATCCGCAATATATCCAAAAAGAGGCTGGGATAATGAAGATGTAAGGTTTGAAACAGAAATTAATACGGCTGCAATCGTCATAGAAATACCTATTTTTGCAGCTATAAACGGCATAATAGGATTTAAAAATCCTGAATATGCGTCAGTTATAAAATGTCCTGCACTAAGAGCAGTTATGACTTTTTTATCTCTATTCATAGTTTTTTATGCTTCCGTTAATCTACATGATTATTCTATCACAGTATAAAAATATAACTTCCAAATATAAATATTTTACATTTTACTTAAATTAGAGTATAATCTTTAAAAATTATATAGAAGGTTAAATATGCAAGGACGTTTATTTATAATTTCAGGTTGTTCGGGAGTCGGTAAAGGTACTCTGCTTAAACTGTTTTTAGAAAAAAATCCGGCTGTTAAACTTTCAATTTCGGCAACTACAAGAACACCACGACCAGGTGAAACGGATGGTGTAAATTATTTTTTCATTTCTCGTGAAGAATTTAAAAAAGCTGTTGAAAATGATGAATTTCTTGAATGGGCTGAATTTAGCGGGAATTTTTACGGAACAAAAAAAAGTTTTGTTGAAAAGACGCTGGCAAAAGGAATTGATTTAATTTTGGAAATAGACGTTCAGGGGGCAAATCAAGTAAAATCAAAAATGCCTGATGCAAAAACAATTTTTATAATGCCTCCCAATGTTAAAGTTCTTGAAGAACGCTTACGTGGAAGACATACTGAAGATGAAGAAACAATCTTAAAAAGACTAAAAGAAGCCGCACGGGAAATTGAAGCCGGAAATAATTTTGATTATAAAATTGTTAATGATAAACTTGAGTCTGCCCTAAATACTTTACAGCAAATTTTTGACAGGAAATAGAATGCTTGCAGGTAAAAAAATATTAATAGGAATTACAGGTGCTATTGCTGCATATAAAATATGTACGTTAATTCGTCTTTTTAAGAAAAATCATGCCGAAGTAAAAGTTATTGTTACTCCAAATGCTCTAAATTTTGTAACTAAAACAACATTAGAAACTCTCAGCCAAAATCCTATATATGTAAATCAATTTGATATTGATGAGTATAAGCCTGAGCATATTGCACTTACTGATGAAGCGGATATTTTTGTTATAGCTCCCGCAAGTGCAAATACAATAGCTAAACTTGCTAACGGTATTTGCGATAATCTTTTGACATCGGTTTTTTGTGCGTTTAATAAAAAAATTCTAATTGCCCCTTGTATGAATACAAACATGTGGGAAAATCCTGCTGTAAATCAAAATATCTCAATATTAAAATCAAGAGGAATACAAGTAATAGAACCTGAAACAGGGTTTCTTGCCTGTGGAAGCGAAGGAAAAGGCAGATTAGCAGATGTAAATATAATTTTTGAAGAAACAAAAAATATTCTCATTCCTGATAAATTTTTACAAGGCAAGAAAATCGTTATTACAGCCGGAGGCACAAAAGAGGATATTGATGCGGTAAGATATATCGGCAATTATAGTTCGGGAAAAATGGGAACTGCACTTGCAGATAGTGTCAGTGAACTCGGGGCATCAACCGTACTTATTACAACCGTCGATGTAAATAAAAATTATAAAGTAATAAAAGTTAAAACGGCAGAAGAAATGTATAATGCCGTTAATCAAGAATTTTTGGATGCTGATACTCTTATAATGTCTGCTGCAGTCAGTGATTATAAAGTAAAAAATAAACAAACTCAAAAAATAAAAAAGAACGGAAATTCTTTAACTCTGGAACTTGTTGAAAATCCTGATATATTAAAAGAAATGTCTGCCCAGAAAAAAGATGAACAGATTGTTGTAGGTTTTTGTGCTGAAAGCGAAAATTTAATCGAAAATGCAAAAGAAAAAATAATAAAAAAAGGATGCGATTTTATTTGTGCAAATGATATTTCAAGAAAAGATACCGGTTTTTCCTCTGATTATAACGAATTATTTATAATTGATAAAAATTTAAACATTGAAAAAATAGAAAAAACGGATAAAAAAACTGCAGCGTTGAAAATTATAGAAAGAATATATGGAAAAAGTAACTAAAATAATAAAAAAAATTGAAGAATTTGCACCTTTAGACACAATGCAGAAATGGGATAATTCCGGCTGGCAGATTAATCTGGGTAATGAAACAACCGAAAAAATACTTTTAACGCTTGATGTTACACGCTCTGTTATTGATGAAGCAGTGAAAAAACGCTGCGATATGATAATTTCACATCATCCCGTATTCTTTCACCCTATAAAAATAATAGATTCACCTATTGTAATTAATGCAGTAAAAAATAATATTCAAATTTATTCGGCACATACAAATCTGGATATAGCACAGGGCGGAGTAAACGAATATCTCGCCGAAAAATGCGGTTTTACCGAACTTGATACGGCTTTTGAATTTATCAGATATAAACAGCTTGAAAAAGAATATAACTTTTCTAAATTGGTTGCAAAACTTAAAACTGTTTTCGGATTACCCAGTATACGTGTTGTTAACAGTAAAAGAAAGACGTATGGTTCTATAGCCTTTTGCTCCGGAAGCGGAGCAGAATTTATCGGCGATTTGGAAAAAATCGGAATTGATGTATTTATTACGGGAGATTTAAAACATCATCAGGCATTAAATGCAGATAAAATGACAATTATTGATTTAGGTCATTTTCACAGTGAAAGATTTGTCGTAGAAATATTTCAAAATATACTAAAAGATGAAGATGTTGAGGTTATTGCCGCAATCGATAAACCTGCATGGGAGTTATTATAATGAAAAAAACAGCGTTTCTTTTATTTTGTTTAATTATTTTTCAAAGTGTCGGTTTTGCAAAAGATATTTTAATCTTTCAATTTTCTAATGAAGGCTGGCACAAGGTAGAAAGTCCCGACGGAGTAAAAAGTAAAAAATGCTATGTTCCTGCTGGACAAACAGCTCAAAACTTTAATGAAATGTTGATTTTTATGGAAAAAAAAGTTAAGAATGAAGGACTTAGTGCAATGGTTTTACTCCACAGGCAGCTGGGTAAAGACAGAAACAACTACAGAGATATAATTCCTCAATATATTGTACAGAGCGAAAATAATGCAATGGTTGCATGGTGCAGTAAATTAAGAAATACATGCACTGTTGAACGTACATTTAAAGGTAATGAAGGTGTAGTATTTGCAATCTATGTAAATAAAATGCCTCATTATTCAAATAATATGTTCGGACAGTGGTCTAACATACTCGGAAGAATTGAAGTATTTGATAAAAATTCAACAGGAATTAATTCAAAAAGTTTGGTAGAGCTGGATTAATGCAGATTACGGGCGGAATGTATAATTCAAGAAAAATAGAAACGGCGGAATATGAAAATATAAAACCGACTCTTTCAAAAACCCGTCAGGGAATATTTAATACGCTTAGTTCCATGATTGATTTTGAAGGAAAAATCTTTTTTGATATGTTCTCGGGAAGCGGAATAATGGGGCTTGAAGCTCTGTCACGGGGGTTTAAAGTAATATCTTTTGAAAAAGATAAAAAAACTGCTCTTGCAATTAAATCTGCATATAAAAGCCTAGGCTTAACCCCTGAACTTTATTTCGGCGATTCCGTAAAAAATATAAAAAAAATCCCGTTTCAGGCAGATGTTATTTTTATCGATCCTCCTTATGAATCTGATTTATATGAAAAGGCTCTTGATGTTATAAAACAAGAAAATAAACTTGCAAAAAACGGCATAACCGTAATGGAACATCCTATTCAAAAAGAAATAAAGATTAAACACTTTGAATTAATAAAAATAAAAACTTATGCAGATAAACAAATTTCATATTTGACTATGGACTGATAATTATATTATTAAGAAAATTTAATATTGCATATCTATTGTTAAAGTTTTTATTAAATAATGCCGATATGTGTTTCATAAGCGAAAAAAGGAAAAACACATGCCACGAGCAAGAAAATTATTTTGTAAAAGTATTTTTGGAGATACCCAAAAAACACTTGAAGCTATTCAGCGTTTTATTGATCAGGATTCACAAAGCCCAAACAATTCGGTAACACAAAAAGAAACAGAAAATGAAAATCCGGCAGGCTCGGTAAATAAAGTTATAAACAGCGTTCTAAATGAGAATGTTGCAAGTGAAATTGAAAAAATAATTAAAGATTTATAATTTAATTATCAAATTTGTTTTATGTATATTATAATATTATAATTATAATATGCGTAAGGTTTCTATTATAGTTTTAATTAACATTGTATTATTTTTTTGTTTGTTTATTACTGCCGATTATTTTTATGCAAAAAATACTCATATAAATTATTGGCAGTCAACAGAAAAATATAATACTGTTTCCGAACAAACACCCGCACCGCCAAAATTTCATTATTCATTGAAAATAACACCGTTTGATGAAATATGGCATTGGGGTTTTATTTCTCCATACAGAATAAATATGGAAAAACCCTCGTCAAAACCTGCCGTGCTTGTTTTCGGATGTTCTTTTGCACAGGGTGCAGTGCGTGAAAACTTTGAATATCAGCTTTCTTATAAAACAAAAAGAATGGTTTATAACAGAGCTTTTACCGGACTTGGCATTGCAAATATGTATGCACAGGTTTCCAATCCTGATTTTTATAAACTTCTTCATCCTAAAATTAAACCTGAATATGCTGTTTATATTTTTATTTCCGACCATATTTACAGACTTTATTCCGATAAATACGGCATAAAGGAGCAAATATACATAAAAGATGACATATCGCCGGTAAAGGAAGGTATAAAAACAAATTTTCTAAGACAAATATCCAGATTTTACACAGGCAGAAGGTTTTTAGAACGCCGGTTCTTTTCTCATCAGCTTTTAAAAGAAAATAATGATAAAAATTTTGATTTGATGAAACTTTATTTTGAAAAGTCAAAACAAGAACTGGAACAAAGATTTCCTAATATTAAATTCGTAATTTTAAAATATCCGAGCAAACTAATAGGTAATCCTGACCATGAAGAAATTTATAATTCTCCACGTTGGAACGAGCTAAAAAAAGAAGGTTTTAAAGTTATTGACTTACAAACTTATATAAAAGCTGATTTAACCTCACCTGAATATCTTTTTAAAGATGCTCATCCAAATAGAAAAGCATGGGATGTAATTACCTCTAAACTTGCTAAAGATATAAATAAAGGTTTAATTTGATTTGTTATCATACAATAGTACGAGTAGTTACTAATACGAGATAATGTTAAGAAATATTAAGGTTGGATTATTAAGGTATAAAGCCTGTATTAGGATGTTTTAGATAAAATAAAGAAAATTATATTACTTGTTAAAAAAAATTTTCTGCTATAATTAAGACTTCAAATAGCAAATTTTATTTTTTGCAGTTTTGAAACTAGCGTAACACACATGAAAGAGTATTGGGAATTATGAAAGTCAATTCTATTACAAGCAGTACGCACCACCGACATAGAGATATAATGTCGAGTGTGCCAAAGCGAGAAAGAGAGTGTGTGAAAGAGCGAGAAAACCTAAAACAAAATAATTACGACAATATAAACACGAGCATCAAGAGCAATCCTGATGCTCGTGTGAGTTTTAAGGGCGTTCCTTTCATTCACAAAGCAGCGAACTTTGCTTCCGATAAACCATTAGTTGCTGAAGCAATATTTGCACTATTAATCACCTGCGGATTAAGACCCGTATCAATTATGGCAACAGCCTCAAATGAAGAAGACAAGGATAAATGTGCATATCAGGCAGCAAAATCAGTATCATCAGGTCTTGTAGGCTTGGCAATGACAGCAATAGTCGGAAATCATATCGGCGATGCAACTAAAAATGCTGATTTAAACAATGTATTTAAAATGCCTGATGAAATGAAAAAAGAATCGGAAGGTGTTATAAAAAAAGGCGTTGATGCATTGAAAAACTTTGCTCAAACCCTCAAAAAACAAGGTTCTGATTTAGAATTTGCAGAAGAAATTAATAAAGTTACGGAAGGTAATAAAATTAATTTTGATATTTTAACAAAATCCGATGAAAACGGAGTTAAGATATTTAAAAATAAAATTAAAAAGGCTGCACCTGATATTTCTCAAACGGTAAGTGATGCATTTAGAGAGCAAAAGGTTGTAAATAATTATGCAAAAGCCGCCAAAAATGTTGCGGATAAATTTTTCCAGCCTGTATTTATGCCCTTCAGAGCAGCCGTAACAATTTCTTTAATTCCTGTTTTATTAACTTCTTTAGGACTTAAAAAAACGTCAAATAAAACAGCCGATGCACAACAGAACATGTTTAATAATTTAAATAATGATGCATTTAAAGATGAAAGTGCAAAAGTAATATTCCAGCCGTTTTCGGGAGTAGCAAGTCATGAAAATAAATAATATTAACGGACAATACACTAACACAAGAGCAATTAATAATAACAACATTAATAATAAAAATAATAGCCAAACGGCACCATCTTTTAAGGGCGGTGACAAACCTAAAGAATTAACGACTTTTGGTAATTTTTATAAAAAAGTTGCAGACAGCAGTATATTCCAAAAAGGTATTAAATTTTTCAGCCAATCGGATAGAACGTTTACTCATTTGCTTGTTATTGAAAGTACCATTTTATCAGGTTTCTATATGATAAATACATTAAGAAACAAAAAAATAGAAGATGAACAAAAACCGCAAATGATTATAAATGATACTTTAACATTAGGTTTATCTACTGCAGGAGCATATTTTGCGGAAGATAAAGTTTCAGATGTCATAAATAAAAAATCAGAAGAATATTTTAAAAATAATTCGGATTTTTATATAAATTTAGGTAAAGAACAACAGAAAAAAACAGAAAAATCTCCTATTTCCGAACTTTTAGAAAAAACCGCTGAAACTTTCGGTAAAAAAGGTGAAGAATTAAGAAACGGGTTAAATGAAACAACCGGAATGATTAAAAATCATTTAAAAAATATTACGGGTAAAGCAGATAAATTAAAAACTTTCCAAACCACGGAAGATAAAGTACAACAGCTTCAAAATTCGGTTAAGGATTCGATATTAAATTCAAAAACTGCTAAAGAAGCTCAAACAAAAGTAATGAATGTGGCAGAAGGATTATACGATTCATCAGCTGCAAGAGCAGAAGCTGATAAAGTAATGTCCGGTATAAGAAAATTAAAAGTACTCGTTGTATTCGGATTTATATACAGATTTGTAGGTCCTGTTGCAATTACTCCCGTTGCAAACAAATTAAGTTCTAAATTTTTCCCGTCGGCAAAAGAAGCTGCAAATCAAGCAGCAGAAGCTAAAAAAACAGAAAATAAATAATAAAAAAACATCTTTATTGCCAATAAAAAGGTAATAAAGATGTTTTTTCGAAATAATAACTTAGTCACTTTCCGCAACAACAGTAACTAATTGATTTCCATAGCTGTCAATGTGGCCATCTGTTTTTTCAATTATATATCTCAGTCCTTCTTTTCCGAGGATAGCCTTTTTTGCAGCTTCAAGTGCTTTTTCAAAATCGGTATATTCTCCGATTTGTTTTCTTGAAAATTCGGAATAATCTCTTTCTGTAATAACGTGGTACATAATATATCCTCCTATAAAAAATCCCGCTGTAATTGCGAGAATTTAAATACTTTCTGAAAACTCCCCCTCAAGGATTCGAACCTCGATAGCAACATCCAGAGTGTTGCGTCCTACCATTAGACGAAAGGGGATTACATATTTATTATAATACAAAAATATATTTTTCAATAATTAATTTAAGCATTTGTATATCTTTTTTACTTAAAATATAAAAGAATTATAGTTAAAATAAAACGCAATTATTCTTTCACGCACACCTAAAATTTCATGTCATACCGGATGCATAGAATTAATCGTATGCTATAATTTATATAGCAACGATATAAAAAGGAGCAAGACCGTTGACGAACTTATTTAAAAATTTTTAATGAAACGACAGAGAAAGCCCGTCTGTTAGAGTACCCGTAGGGTACGAGTAGTTACAAAAATTTTAAAAGGAAAACACGGCATATATACCGTGTTTTTCCTTTCCTTTTTTTAATATTTATTAGTGAGCTATTAAAGATAACAACACACCTGCAGCAACCGCACTGCCTATTACACCTGCAACATTCGGTCCCATTGCATGCATTAACAAGAAGTTTTGCGGATTTTCTTCCATCCCGACTTTATTAGATACACGTGCAGCCATAGGTACAGCTGATACACCTGCCGAACCTATCAAAGGATTGATTTTTTCCTTTAAGAATAAATTCATTATCTTTGCCATTATTACACCTGCTGCTGTTGCCAGTGAAAATGCAATAATACCGAGTAATAATATTTTTAATGTTTCTACGGTTAAAAAGTGGTCAGCCTGTAATTTTGAACCTACGGTTAAGCCTAAAAATATCGTTACAATATTTATTAATGCGTTTTGCATTGTATCTGATAATCTGTCTGTTACACCGCATTCTTTACAGAGGTTTCCGAAAGTTAATGCACCGACTAACGGGCATGCGGAAGGCAAGAATATTAAACAAAGAATAAGTACCAAAATCGGAAAAACAATTTTTTCACGTTTTGAAACTTCTCTTAATTGTGTCATTTGAATTTTACGTTCTTCTTTTGTTGTTAACAATCGCATAATCGGTGGCTGGATAACAGGAACCAGTGCCATATATGAATAAGCCGCTACAGCTATTGAGCCTAATAATTCCTGTTTTAATTTTGTTGTAACATAAATTGATGTAGGTCCGTCAGCTCCACCAATAATACCGATTGAGCCTGCTGCCTGCATATCAAATCCGAGAACGAGTGCAAGAAGAAGTGCTCCAAATATACCAAATTGAGCAGCACCGCCTAATAATAGGGTTTTAGGATTTGCTATCAATGGGCCGAAGTCCGTCATAGCCCCTACTCCCATAAATATAATTAAAGGGAATAATCCTTTATCTATACCGGCTGCAAAGATAATGCCTAAAAATCCGTTCGGACCTGCTATTTCTTCACCTAATGGCATCGGGATATTTGATAATAATCCGCCGAATGCAATCGGAACAAGCAATAAAGGTTCAAATTGCTTTTTTATACCCAGCCATAATAAGAAACAACAAACAAGTATCATAATCGGCTGTCCGAATTGTGTTAAAAATTGTTCAATACAATTACCTTCAACCTGAGTTTGAGCAGTTTGAATAAAACTGTAAATTCCGGTTGAATACCATAATTCTCTTAATCCGTCTAATAATTGCATATCAAGCCTCCTAACCTACTGTAGCCATTACTTGACCTGTTGCAATTTTATCACCTTGAGATACGATTATAGAAGTAACGGTACCTGCTTTAGGTGATTTAATAGGGGTTTCCATTTTCATAGCTTCAATTACGAGTATAACCTCATTTTCTTCAACACTGTCACCTTGAGATTTTTCGACTCTTAAAACAGCACCCGGCATTGGAGCTTTAACTTCAACACCTTCACCTGCGGCAGTTGAAGAAGATGTTTCTTCAATTCCGTCTTTAACATCAACGGTATATTCTTTTCCGTTAACAACAGCTTTTCCGTTTTGAAGTTTAACGGCATATTTCTTACCGTTAACTGTAACTGTGCAGCTATCAGATGATGATTTTGAAGCTGATGATGTTTTTTGTTTTCCTGCTGATTTATCAACAGAAACCACACCTTTACCAAGCAAGAAATCAATACCTTTATCAACATTGCCGTCTTTGCAGGCAGCCGCAATAAATAAATTTTCATCAGTAACAGGTAAACCTGCTGCTTTTAATCTTTTTTCCGCCGCTGCTAATCCTTTTTCAGGATCTTTTTCGTTTAAATCAACAACGTGTTCTGTTGTTGGTTTCATATTTAATTTTTCTTCCGCCCATTTTACGAGTTCGGGATCGGGTTCGCAAGGTGTTTTACCGAAATAACCCAGTAACATTTTTGCATATCCGGGGTTTGCCTGTTCCCAAGGGTGTTCTGATATGGCATTTAAGAAGGATTGTTGTGCATAGAACTGCGAAACAGGTGTAACTGATGTTGCAAAACCGCCACGTTCTACTACTTCTTTCATATTTGCTATTAATTTCGGGAATTTATCAAGCATACCCATATCTTTTAATTGATTTACCGTTGTTGCAGTAGCACCGCCCGGCAGAGGAGCCTGAATTAAAATAGGATTTACTGCTAAAGAAATAGGTGAAATCGGGTAATCTTTCATACATTCTTTAAAGATTTCTTCTGTTTCCATAACTTTCTTAATATCTAATCCTAAATCAAACTCGGTGCCTTTTAATGCGTGCCACATTGAAATGATATCAGGTTGTCCTGTTCCGCCTGAAACAGGCTTCATTGCAAGGTCAATACCGTCGGCACCGCCGTTAAGAGCAGCCAAATATGCAGCCAATCCTGTTCCTGCCGTTTCATGAGAATGGAAACGAATATGAGCATTTTCACCTAATATTCCACGTGCCATTTT
>CAJONH010000025.1 GCA_905235825.1 Candidatus Gastranaerophilales bacterium | reverse complement strand
ATAGTTTTATGTTCAAATGGATATAATTTGGTAGAACAGGACTGGAAATATTTTTCAGACTTTACAGATATTATCGACAACTGGGTTCAAATATATGGTGGCACTTGGCATTATTACATTGCATTTTTGTATTTTATAAAAAATTACCATAATTGTTATTCTATTGATCAAATATTAATTTGGTGGAAATATATTATAGAGAATGGTGAAATTAAGTATTCCAGATTGTTTGAACATTATGGAGAAGATACATTAATAATTTTAAAAATGTTTTATAGTGAACATAAAGATGAAATACAAAAACCAGATTTAAAACGTATAATTATTGATATTTTAAACAAACTTACAATTTGCAATATATCTGGTGCTAGTGAATGTAGACAATCCATTATGTAGAAGAATTATTTAATTTATGAACCCATATTTGCGATAGCTGATCGGAATCTCAGACCGAGGCTATCGCATTATGGGAGAAACTACCTCTCGGAGAACCCCGAGAGTAAGTTTCTTTTTAAACTTACCAACAAACCCCAAGCCACACGTCCGAAACGAAACGGAACCGAAATCCGAGGGTTTGATGTTTGTTGGCTTGCAAGTCCCCTTTGGCTTACGTCTTAAACGATTCATGGTGATTTAGCCATGCGCCTAATGCTGACTCGCTATTCGTAAGTTACCTTCAGACCAAACGTCCTAAACGAGCCGAGGTCTAATTCCTCGGATGTTCATGCAACTTACATTATTATTTTATCAAAGTGCTATGTCAATTATGGACGTATGATTTGTTTTTGTAAATAGTTATTAAAAACATCTACGTCTGGCTTTCTTGGGTTGAAATTACTGAATTCTTTTTGCAGTTCAATATTAAAATATGCATTAAATTCAGGTATTCGCAAGATTACATCACGCTCTAACCCCTGCGACTTTATTTCTATAACTTCCTGAATCTTTTTATAAACTTCAGGAGGAATAATATTTTCAAGTTCCTTAACGGTTTGTCTTAAATCAAGCGGAGGAATTTTATCAAACTCATAAACATATTTAGCATTCAAAAGTCCCCGCATAGAATAAAGATATTTCTTATAGGTTATAGCTTTTGCTTGCTGAATAAATTCCCGATAATTGTTTCTAAATAATGAAAAATAATGTTTAAATAATCTTTCCTGATTAAAGTTTTCTTTCATATATTCTCGTAGTGGCAAATTATTGTCGCCACAATAAACTATCGGAGAATTTAGCCATTCAATAGTTGTGGGATTTGATGAGGATAAAAGTTTTAAATATTTGAAAATATCAAATCCGCTTATATCAATCAATGAACCATGTGGCTCACATATATTCATATCCTTATCATAGGCAATATTTATAACATCCTTTTGCTGATTTAGACTAATATAGTTTTCTATTGGTCTAACATACACAAATCTCACATCGTAGTCGCTATCCATACTTGCCATACCCCAAGAGCGGCTGCCATTTTCTATTGCAAAGATAATTTTTATATTTTTATCATTTTCCAACTGTGTAAGAATTTTTTGTATTTTTTCTTTCATAATTATTCCTTTTAAAGTACCCGATAAGAGGACTCGGACTAGCCCTCTGTTGCGAATTGCACTGCGGTGCCGAGATTTACAGTATCGGGCATTATTATGTTAACACATGTCTATGTCAAATACGGACATAGTATATTTTAAATTTTTATCTTTTTATTTAAATATTTTATTAATTTTTGATAATTCTCAGGGAAATTGTTATATCCTCTCATTGTATATGTTTCCCCAGTTGTAAATTTTATTTTAAATTCCCACCATTCGCCATCCATTACATTCATATTTACCCTGTAATCTACATACCGCCAATTTTTAATTATTGATAGTATTCTTGTTTCAAAAGATTTATAATCTTCTAATAATTTTTTATTACTCGGTAATACTTCAGGGAATCCATATGCTTCAAGTTCTGAATAATAAAGCTGGTACTTAGTTTTATAATGATTATATTTATAAATCTGGGTCGGATAGGAATAACCGCCTCTAACAAATTCAAAAAATTCAATTTGAGAATTTTTAGGTTTTTTGAAGGAATAAATAGCACTATTTCTAATGTTGCAGGCAAGCTCTTTTGGCACTTCATCTACATAACTGTAGTCATTGTCCATATATAGTTTTAATTCCAGCTTATCATTATTTTCAGTATAATCATCATAATAAGTTTCATATAAATTACGATTATCAAATTTATTTAATAGTCTTCTTATACCGCTATATCCTTCTTTTCTTGCAGCATCAGCCAAAGCTTCTTCTGTTTCGAGAATCTCGCATTCTTCATGAAATCTTGCTTCCATAATATGGCATAGTGTTGCAAGTGCTCTTAAGTTCCAACCATAGCACATTGATGGGGTTACAGAACATTCGTCTTTATCAATTAATTCATCTTTGTATTTTTCAAAGTAACGAATTTTTTTTAAAAGCCTGTTCCGCTCTTTTATTAAAAATTCATATGGTTCATTTTTTAATTCATCCATACATAATTCAGGCATTCTCATCATAATATACCTCCTTATGCAAAATTTTTGCTGTCAATATATTCATTAGCCAAGAACTCAAGCAGATTTATATCAGTTTTTCCCTGCTCTATTGCTTGTATAAGAAACTCTTTATCAGAATCCGTTTTTAAAATTGTTAAAATATTATGTATCTTTTCTGCATATTTAGTTATTCCGCATAGCAATTTATAAAGTTTTAAGCCTGTTGGTGTATTTACAAGCTCTTTTTCAGTATTTTCGCTTGTTTGGTTGTCAGGTTTCCAATTCCCGTCAACATATTGCTTGAATATTTCTGCTATTCCAAAAGCCTTCGCCTCTGTTGAAAGTTGGACAGTTTTAAAATCACGTTTATTAAAGCAGTATGCTTCTTGTTTACCTGTCAAAACCGATACGCTTTTGTTGTTACTAATTTCAAGAGTATCCATAAGATTAAACTTAGAATATTTGGATAAATTAAATTCTACCGCCTTATCAAGTTCCAAATCAGGCAGCCCAAAATTTTCGCATCTTGCCATAATAGCTTTAAATCCATATTCAAGTGAATCCATATTCCAATGAATTATGAACGGAGTTTTTATACTGTTAAAAAATTCCACAAACTCTTTTAAAAGATTTTGTTCACTTTCCATTACGGATTTTCCCTGTTTAATTCCATCGATTATAGAAAAAGATTTCATTTTTTTAGTACGAATGTTATAAAGTACTATGCAGCAAATTGTAGGAGCTATTGCACCACCGTCATGAAACCCGCTGCAAGAATAATGAATTGCATAAATGTTGTATTTTTTTATCATTTTTTGTCTCCCTAATTACATATATAAAATATTATAAATTAATGCTGCGTCAAAAATGGACATGATATAAAAATGATGCTATTATTTTTTTAAAGGAGAATATTATGCCAGATAAACCAAGATACTCCAGAGTTTCCGATATATTGGATTTGGCAATTTTTATGTCATCAAAATTACAAGGCATAACAATTAAGGACATTGAAGAACGATATAATGTGTCCCGACGGACGGCAGAGCGTATGCGAGATAGTTTGACTTGTATTTTTCCTTCAGTTGACGAGATTGAAACAGATGATACCCAAAAGCATTGGGGATTCATCAATTATTCTATTTCTCAATTTGTAACGTTTACTCCCAAAGAAGTTGCTAATATTGAACAATGCCAGCGCAGAACTACAAACAAAGAAATGAAAGAAGAACTTGGTAAAACCGTTGAAAAGATTAAGGCTTTTAACCGCAAACACGAAACTTCTTTAGAAAACAATATTGAACTTTATATGCAAACTGAAGGTTACGCAGTCCGTCAAATGCCACAGTACAAAATCAGTATTGAAGCTCTGGAAGTTATCAGAGATGCAGTTCAGCATTCAAAAGTCGTGACGGGAATTTACCACGACAAAAAACGCACGATTGAACCTCTTGGTATGATTTATGGCGAAAAGATTTATCTTGTAGCAAGAGAAAAAGCAAAGGGAGATGGGATTTATAACTACTTATTACATAAATTTCAAGACCTAAAACTTACCGACAAAACATTTGATAAAGGTGATTTTGATTTGCAGGCATATACAAATTTATCTTTCGGCGTTTATCATGGAGAAGTTTTGGATGTTAAATTATCATTTACTCCTGATTTAGCTGAAGAAGCAAGTAAATTCAATTTTCACCCAACACAAAAGGGTAAATTTGAAAAAGACGGAAGTTACACTCTGACATTCAAAGCCAGCGGCAGCAGAGAAATTATCTGGCACGTATTCAAATGGGGTGCCGGATGTAAAATACTTTCTCCAAAATCACTCAAAGATGAATACAAAAAATATTTGGAAGAAAATTTAAGAAATTATTAAATTTAATCAGAATGATACTCAATTCCTAATATATCTCTTTCTATTTGACGTATAAACTCTGGAGTTAAACCTTTCTTTTCCTGTTTTTGTTCAGGTTGTAAGGTTTCTGTGTATTGTTTTACAAGTGGAATATTTTTCAAAACATTCATCAGCGAATACATCTCTGCCTGCGGAGTTTGTCGGTTATTATCAATGTCATTTGAGATCTTATCCATAATTTTTTGTGCAAAATTTAGCAGTTCACGATTAAAAAGTTCCTGTTCTCTGTCTTTTTCAAACTTCTTTTTATCCCATTCATATTCCTTCTTCCAATAGAATAAAGTCCTGCGTGAAAGGTCAAGTTTTGCACTAATAAAATCAAGTGGTTGGTTTTCATACACATACAAATGCTCTGCCTGTTTTAATTTATCTAATTTT
>CAJONH010000024.1 GCA_905235825.1 Candidatus Gastranaerophilales bacterium | reverse complement strand
TCTTTGAATTTCCTCTATCTCTGCCCTGTCGTTCACATTGCTTTGCAAGTGTTCACTTCGGGCATTCACATTATCGAACTCGTGCCATCGAAATGTTGTTGGGCAACTCCGTTCTACGGAAATTCCGCTCCCGATTTTTTCCGCTACATAATCACGTACCGCAACTTTATCAGTACATTTTCTCATTAAATCAGTTATACCATACAACTTAATCCATTGTATTTTCTGATTAAACGTTTTACATTTTTTCTTATCTATTATCCAATTTTCAAGCCCCTGTCCGTTATTATCGGGCATTGAAGAACTTTCATTCAAAACTTTTTTTAGAGGAAGTTTTTCGCCTGTTTTAATATAAAACAATTTCTTTAAATATTTAGGATATTCGCTTTCGGGAAGATTATACAAAAAATAATAATCCCAAGGCGGCTCACCTATACTATCCCGTTTAAAGAGATTTAATAACATATCAGCCTTCTAACTATATTTACGTAGTAAGACTACTATAGAATTAAACTCTGTTTTTGTCAAGTATATTTTATAAATAAAGTTGTTTATGCAATATCAGGCAATTTATTTGTATCAACACCCATTTTTGATAAGTATTCAAAAACAGGTCCTTGTTTACATTTTTGAACCCAGCTGAAATCTTCCTGCAATGAGTCATTTACCATATTTTTATATTTTTCTTTATCATTGAAATAAATGTTAAGACCTTTTTTCATTGCTTCATAAAAACTTTGTGCTGTCAATTTGGGTTCATGCTTTGTTAATATACCGTTATTAAATCCGTTTCTGTTGACTGTATCAACAATACCGCCGACACTGCTGCCTATAACGGGAGTTCCGAGTGCAAATGATTCACTTTGAGTTAATCCGCACGGTTCAAAATTACTGGGTAATAGGAAGAAATCCGAAGCTGCCGTCAATGACTGCATTGGAGCCATACCGTGCATAAATACAACTCGGTTTGAATCTTCTTTTGATAATTGTTCATTCTGTAATTTTTCAACGAATGCCCTTTGCTGTCCGTCTTCTCCGTCACGACCGCCTATGTAAAATATCGGTTTAGGTCTGTTACCAAAATCTTTATCCCAATTTTTCATTAAGAGTTCAATTGCATCACACATTACATTAACACCTTTTTGTGACACCAAACGACCTACTGATGTTAAAACAGGTGTATTTTCTAATTCATCGTGAGTTAAATCAGGCAATTTTTTTATCTTATCTGCACATTCAACAAATTCCAAATCTTCTGATATTTTTCTTATATTTTCAATATTTGCATCTGTTATTGACGCATCATTCTTTTTAGTAAACGGTTTAATAAATTCGTTGTAGAATTTTATTTTATTTTCGGTTCTTGCTTTAATAACGTCATCTATATCTGTATTTTTATTATAAGTTTCAAAATCTAAACCTGAAGTTTCTTTGATTTTACCTTTTTTTGCTTCAATGGAAAGTTTATTAAAATCATTACCGTTTATAATACCGACAAGTGAACCTGTTTCATTTCTTCTTGTTAATGCCCATTTTAATTCACCTGCCAAATCGTCATGTTCTTTGGAAATTATTTCATTAGCATAATTTTGAGATACAGGATGAAAATAATCACTTAAACATACACCCATATTAAGCAGATTTGTATGGATTAAATTAGAATAATCTTTATCTGTTAAAAGAACGTTATCGATATTTTTTAAATTATCATCCTCTTTATCATAAATTGAGGCATTAGTTTTGGCATTTGAAACAATATCATAGGTATAGTTATCAAACAAAGTATTTAAAATATTGGATGTTGCTTCTTTACTTTGCTTAGAATCATTGTTATTCAAGGTTGATCCCTGATACATTGTATTATGACCAATTGTAATAATTGTCATTTGAGAAAGTTTATTTGCGGTTTCATTATCCAATTGACCGAAAGCATTTTCCATCGGAGCTTTATATCTTGTTAAAGCAGCAATAGGACTTGCCTGCCAATCATTTAAAATAAAACCTTCAGGAGCTTTTATCGAATCAAATAGCTGCTTATCTGGAATTTCTGAATTTTTTACGGAATTAATATCAGATTTCATTTTCGCAAATTCGTAAACCGCTTTTGAGAAAAATGCAAATTTTTCAGGTTCTTCATTTCTTGCTCCGCCCTGATAAATTGAACCGTCAAAGTAATTATCATTTTTTATAAATACGAGCTGTCTGGGCGGCTTATTTTCGTCTTTTTCCATATTTGCAACAAATACTTCCACATTTTCAGTTGAACTTATTCCGTTTCTGAAAACATCCATTTGAAAAGCTGCCGCTTTTTTTACGGGAACTTCCATATCTTTTCCGTATTTATAAATATAATTTTCGCCTTCTTTTCTTAAAGTTGCTTTTCCTTTTTGCTGATACATAGGAATAAATGCCGGATTATCAATTCCAAGATTAGTGAAATTTTCTTGAATTGCAACAGGTACACAACCTAAACCGCCTTCTTTAATTGGGGCAAATTCGGAAGTAACCGACCAAAGGGTAGGATGTTCACCTGTAATAGGCTGAATATGCGGAGTATCGTATAATTTCATCGAGGCAGCATTTTGAATAAAGTGAACGGCATTGTTATATTTATTTTTATCTTTTGTTAATGTAGTAGGATTATCAAGCAGCTGTACTCCGTTTATATCTTTTGTATATTTATTAATCAGAGTAGATGCCCCTGCTGATGTTTTTTGAGCTTCCTGCAAAGCATAATGAGATGTTGTATCAATTTTATCAACCCTATCTTTTAACTTGTGCATTAATTTATCTTCTTCACCCTTTGTTAAAGAAGTTGTTTGATAGGCTCCTGCTAATCCTGCGGCTCCGGCTATTGCAGCCCATAATTTTACATTACCGCTATCTGTTTTTTGATTTTGCTGTTGAATAATTTTGGGCATGCTTTTTAATTCATTAATTTCTTTAGACATATCTATGATTTGTGACGACAAACCGGCAAGATTTCTTGTAGAAATTCTGTAAGTAATCAATGCGGCAAGAGGTATACCCGCAAGAGGTATTGAAATCGGAACCGTATGACTTATCAAATCTTTTGTTTTTCCCGATTTCTTTTTGCTGTTGTCGCTTCTATATTGCATCACGCTGTTTTGAGCCGATGAACTGAAGGTAGCGGCTGAATTGATACCGTTTGTCTTAAAATCAGAAAAAACACTACTACACATTTTGGAGACCCTTCTTACTTACCTGCATATTAATAAAAAATGCTCAAGATTTATATTTACCTTTTTTTTGATTAATGTAAATAAAATGTTACATTAAAGTTAAAATAATAAAATAATATTAAGTTTTGTAATATTTATGAGAAAAAAAAGCAATCTAAAATATTCAGCATAATTAAAAATGTATGCAAATTAATTCTAATAATATAAATAATACTTCTTTCGGAAGCATTTATAAATATGATGTAACAGGTAAAAATCAGGATGAAGCCGGTTTTGTATCTTCCGAGTTGTGGGAAAAAGCGAATGAAGATTACAACGGTGTTCAAATTTTTAATGATTTCCCCTCTTTTAGCGAAATTCAAAGAACAGGTGTCTTTGAAAAAGTCCACGTAAGTGCCGATGACAAATATGATAATTTTATTGAATCTTTATTAATTCAAAATAACATTAATTTTACAAAAGTCACACACGAAGAAGCATTAGACCACGATAACATATATAACAGATTAACACTTTCCGAGCATGCTCAAATGTATGGAAAAGAACTTGTAAGTCTTGATACAGCCAAAATTGATGAACTGTTTGCAAGGGATGAAGCATATATTTCACCGAATGGTGAATCAGGTACAATATCTGACCGATATCAAGGAGTTATTGATTATCTTCAAACAGGAAGAAATATAAATGCAACTGAAGCTGTTATACACGAGCAAAACGGTAAATTACAATTTACGGTCTTAGACGGCAGGCACAGATTTGCTGTTATGCGTGATATGGGTATGCAAAAAGTAAAAATAGCACTGGATAAAGACTCTTATTTGATTGCAAAACAAAACGGATTAATTTGTGAATAAGATTATATTATCCTATAGCTCTATTACCTTTTTTATAGTACTTTTGTAATTTTTCTCATAAGAAGACAATTTATCTTCATAAAAGTTATATATTTCTTTTTTGGTATATTTTTTATCTGAGTAAAAGACTTTTGTATAATACGAACTTAATTTATTATCAATAAAATTGTATTCTTCATCGGTATAACTGCGTTTTTTCGTATATTTGTCCCCGATGGAAACCGATGATAGAGAGTTGTCAACAAATAAATATGAATTACTTTTATGTTTTGAATAATTATTTTTTATTGATGAAATTTTATCATTAAAAACAGAGATATAGGAATATTTTTTTCCATTTTTTAATAAAGTAATAAAACAGATGGTTTTATCACTCGATAAATCTGAAATCACTTTAAAATTTTTGTATTGAAAATCTTTATAATTATTTTCTTTTGCAAGTTTAAATATTAAATTTGCCTCGCTATACAAGTCATAAGCAGTTTTATATATTATTTGAGAGTTGTTAAGAATTATTTTACCGTTTTCTTTTAATTCACTTTTATCGACTGCAAAACCTGCATTCATAAATGAGAATGCAATTAAAAATAAAATTACTTTTTTCATACTTAGAACACCTTTTCTTATAACACTTATTTTTATATAATAAAAATTTAAATAAAGTCAAAATTATCAGTCTGTGTATCAATTTCAGGTTCAATATCTAAATTTTCAACATCTTGAATAATATCAGCTTCAACATTTTTTATTTTTTTATATTGTTTTTCTTTTCTTTTTTCAATCTGAGATTTTAATTTTAATGCACGTTCTTCATCAATCTCTTTCAGTGAAACTGTTTCATTTACGGATAAGTCTATCGGCTTTCCTTTAAGCCAAAACCAAAATATGGAATTATCATAAGCATTACTTATTCCTGCTTTAAACCTGTTATTATTTTTTTCTTTTTGAATTGCACCTTTAGTAAAATAATAAATTATATCAATTCCGGGAATAAAAAATGAAGCGGCAGTTGAAGCAGCAATCTCAGTACCTTTTAAGGTGGCTTCTTTTACTGTTATTTTATCGTATTTTTTTGCTATTAAATATATATCTTTATCGGAAACATTTACTTTTTGACCGAGCAGTGATTCATAATATTTCAGATTTAAAACAATAAAACCGCTTTTGTGCCATCTTCTCTCGGGTTGTGCAACTAAAGGTTCTGCCGTTATAACCGAATTTTTATGAATTATACGATTATTTAGTATTATTTCTTCATCTAATTTGAACTTAATTTCTTTTGGAATATCATCAGCAGAAAAATTCTGATTTATATTCGCAATTGTGTCTATTTTATCCTCTGCATTTACTTGTAATACAGATAAGATAAAAATAAAAATAACTATTAAAATTTTTCTAAAAATACTATTCATATTATACAAAAAATACATATCCGGCACTTATAACAGCACATAATATTTGAATTATACTATAAAAATTTTCAGTTTTATATGCTGCCAATTTACCTATAATAAACGGTGATAAAGCAAATAAAATGATGACAAATTTATTTATATTGCCTGAGATGAAAATTGAAAGTATTACGGCACTTAATACATATAATGCAAATGCCCATGTCAATCCGGATAAATAACATGCCGTTTTTTCAGTTCTTTTATTGTTTTGCATAAATATTTTATAAATACTAATCATTAAAGCTAAAATACATGCAAATAAAATAAAAGCGTACTTTATGAACATAAAGCCTCCTGTTTATTAGAAATTACTTTTGTATGCTTTAAAATAAAATCAAGAGTCTTATTGAATACAAATTCCTTTTCATTATCATATAAAACCATGTGATAACTGTCGTATAGTATTATCAATTCTTTGTCAGTCGAAGATATTTTTTTATAAACAGTTTTTGCCGATTTAACGCTTGTTAAATCATCGTCCTGTGAATGAATTAATATTATAGGAGCTTTAACCGATTTTAAATTTTTTCTTACAAATTTAGAAAGTTTAAGCAGTTCATAAATTCCCGTCATTGGGAAATCATTCATGCCTACATCACCTTTTTTAAGGAGTTTTTTTACTACGCTTCTCGTTCTTTCGTTTTTAATGCCGTGAGGTTCGCATTCGGGATACGAGTAATAAAACCTAAATATTGTAGAAATAGCAACGGGCAGTAAAAACATAAACCACGGGAGCCGCCAGCCGTCCAAAAATAAAGTCGTAGATAAAGATATTATACCGGTAACATCATTCGGAAATTTTACGGCAACGGCAAGTGCCAGAACAGCACCTAAGCATAAGCCGGCAACATAGACATTATCATATTTTGATTTTAAATTTTCAAATTTAAAATAAGCATGATTTAACCAGTCTTTATATGAAATTGTATAAATGTCATTAAAATTATCGCCGTGTCCGGGTAAACACTCTGCATAAACATCATAGCCGTTTTTATACAAAAATTTTGCATATTTTTGCAATTCAAAAGGACTCCCCGTTAAACCGTGAAATAATAGCACGGCACCTTTGGAGCTTTTTTCTTCATGTTTTAAAATAATATCCAGCGGCATTATTTTGTTAACCTGTCAAGAAGTTGATCCATTAAATCTATAGACATATCAATTTCATCATCGGAAATATACAATTGAGGAACAAGCGTAATAATATTTTTGAAGAAACCTCCGTTATTTAAGACAAGTCCGCATTTTTTACCTTTATAGGTCAAATTGCCTTTTAAGCCTTCTTCCTGCATTGCATCACATAATTCACGGTTAGGAGTATACCCGTCCTTTTGAGTTAATTCCATACGGAGAGCAAAACCAATACCGCCTACATCGCCTACTTCTTTGTATTTGGATTTCAAGTAGTGTAATCCTTTCATAAATAATGTTGATTTTCTCGGAATTTCAACTTCAAAATCGTTCTGTTCTTCTTCAACAATACTCATAACTTCGTGAGCCGCTCTTATGCCTATAGGATTAGAGCAGTATGTTGAATGAGCACTGCCGGGAGTAAATACATCGGGAGCAATATATTTTTCTTTAGCCCACAATCCCGAAAGAGGATTCATACCGTTTGTAATTGATTTTGCAAATGTCATAACATCGGGAACTACATCGTAGTTTTCTATTGCCCATAATTTACCTGTCCTGAACATGCCCATTTGAACTTCATCAATAACAAGCATTATATTATGTTCATCCAGAATTTCTTTTAATTCTTTAAAATACCATTCCGGTGCATCAATATAACCGCCTGTACCTAAAATTGGCTCGGCAATAAATGCTTTAAACTCGCATTCGTTTGTTTTTGGGTCATGTATTGCCTTATATTCACTTTCAAACTGTCTTGCAAATTGTTTTACGCAAAAATGATTGCAAGACTCACATTTCATTCCGTAAGGACATCTGAAACAGTAGGGAAACGGAACAAAATTTGCACGGTCTGAGAAGTGACCATATTTTTCTCTGTATCGGAAACTTGATGTTAGGGAAGTTGCACCTATTGTTCTACCGTGATAACCACCCTGAAACGCAAAAAATCCGTTGCGATGAGTGTAATTTCTAACGATTTTTATTGCATCTTCCGTTGCCTGAGCTCCGCCTACGTTAAAATGCATTCTGCCTTTTTCTTTAAAGCGTGCTTCAATCATTTTTTCCATTTTTTCAGACAATAAAGATTTATAAGGCTGTAAAAATTTTGGAGTTAACTGAGGCATTGTCTGCATCTGGTCTATAACCGCATTTGTTATTCTTTTATTTTTGTAGCCGAAATTAGCGGAGGAATACATCATTTGAAGGTCAAGATACGGTATATCTTTTGAATCATACATATAAGAACCTTCGCATGCTCTGAATACTTTAGGATTTTTTGAATAGTGAACTGTATCTCCCCAAGATGAATATTCATTATCAAGTTCAAGAACTTCTTCATCAGTTATCATTTTTTCATCGGTACAAATCATAATTTTTCCTTTATTAACATTTATTTGCTTTTTATTATAGCTATAAGAAATAAAAAAAATCAATAGTCCGAAGATAGACCATTAAATTTTGTAAAAATTATTTTAATATAAAAAAGATAAGACAATAGGGGATTGAATTTTTCTTATTTTAATAATAACTTAATCAGCAATTCATATACATAATTACTTTATAAAACGGTAGTTAGGCTTTATGAAGCCGACATAAAGAAAGTTCGGTGTTATTTATCAATCTTCTTATCCTGCTTGTCACTACCGTATTTATGTTTTATTATGCCTGCAATTGCACTGCAAAATGCAGCTGAACCCAGAATTTTAGCCATACTGTATTTTTTTTGCGGAAGTTTAGATATTTGACTTTCGGGAAACAATTTTTTTATTAAATTTTCATCATCTGGTATTTTCAACTGTTCATCAGCAAAAACAACATTTTTAAAACGTTCTTGAAGACCGTTTAGTGTTTCTGTAAAATATTCCTTCGTTTTACCTTCCGTTTTACTTATATTATCTTTCAAAATTTCAATTGTTTGATTGTAAGCATCTTGTAAGCCTTTTTCATGAGGAATTGAGGAATGCCATGAATCGGGATTAAAAAACATTTTAAGCTGAATTTTAGCAGCTTCTGCCTTTAAAACTTCCTCTGTAGGATTGGATAACACTTCTTTTGCCAATTCTTCATAATGAATAGCATTTTGTAAATCCTGTTTCGCACTTTTTACACTCTGAGAGGATTTTTCCTCCGACATTTTTATATAAAAATCGTTTTCATCTATATTAACTTTTTTTAGAAAGTCATGCATACCGGCATGGTATATTTCCCCTTTTGCTTTTACATAATTTTTAAGAATTTCCATTGGATTTTTAACATAATCTTCTCGAAGAAACGTAAATAAATTGCGAAATTCAAAATTGGAAATATTTGATTTTGTATTTAAATAGGGATTATCAGCATAATTTTTCATATCGCAGGCAATATCTATTTTGTTTTTATTAAAAAATGATGCGGCATATCTTGATTCAGACCTTGTATTCATTAATTTATCAAGTCCTATTTTTCCGTCTTCCTTATAAAATTCAACGGGTAATCCGTCAGATGGTATTGTTGAACCGTTATCGGATAAAAAGGTATAAGAACCTAAATCAATTAATCTTGAACTTCCGTCTTTTAAAAAGAATATATTTGCACTTTGCAAATCAGCACTGCATATTCCGTTTTTATCAAGCTGAGTAAATTTTGACATTAAATCTTTTAAATGTGCATCATTCATATTGTTATCATAAGGATGACATCCGTCAATAAAATCCTCAACAATATGGTAAAAACCTTTTTTTTGTATTAATCCGACAGGTTTTACAGCAATATCCGGCGATATATCGGAAATTTTTTTTAGTATTGCATATTCTTTTAAAATTTTATCGTTGCCGACTCCAATCCAATATTTATCAGAATGATCGGTTCTCGGACTTTTAATCGCATATTTGCCTGTCTTAAAAACATAAGAAGTATATCCGCATCCCACGCAGTTTTTGAAATTCTCTGTTGTTTTTAAAAATCTTGCGGCATCTTCATCAGTTATATTGCCATCTATTGCTTTTATCGACGGAATAAAAGAATCATTACCGTTTTCAGGTAAAACCTGCCGCCTGCCCTTAAATGAAGGCACACTTACTCTTGATAAACTATTTACACCACATATTGCAGAAATCATATTAACACACTCTCCTAATATAACAAAACATAAAAAAATTTTTTTTGCGTTAATTTTTGTTAAATTTTTAGGAATTTATATATTAATTTTGGTTAATTTTCCGGTGCATTTATTATAAAAGTAACAGGCCCGTCATTTAAAAGACTAATCTCCATGTGTGCTCCAAAAACACCTGTTTTTACGGGAATAGTTTGTTCTTTTATTTTTGAAATAAAATATTCATAGATTTCATTAGCTTCTTTTGGCGGCATTGCTTTATCAAAAGAGGGTCTTGTACCTTTTTTTATGTCTGTACATAATGTAAACTGCGAAACAATCAACATTTCTCCATTTACATCTTTTATCGATAAATTCATTTTTTCGTTTTCATCGGGGAAACACCTTAAAACGGATATTTTATTGGCAAGCCAATCTGCCATTTCTTTTGTGTCATTTTTTTCAACTCCGAATAAAACTAAATATCCTTTTCCTATTGAACTGTAAACTTCATTATTTATTTCAACCGAAGCTTTTTTTACTCTTTGTAAAACCAGTTTCATTTTTATTTCCTGCTTATCATATAAATTCTTTTATAAATTTTGTAATTTTTTGTAAATCTTTAATATTCATCTTTTCAATTTTTGCAATTACATCTTTTTTTAAATCTTCAATATCTTTTAAATGTTCAAAATCAAAAAAATCTTTTATGTTAACATTAAATATTTTAGCCATTTTTTCTAAATTATCATAGCTGGTAAAAAAATATCCGGTTTCAATTCTGCTGATTGTTTGATTGTCTAAATTAAGTATTTCCGCAAGTTTTTCCTGCGTAATATTATTTTTCTTTCTTATTTCTTTAATTCTTTTACCAAATAATTTAATGGATGACTGCATAAATACCTCTTGTAATATACTAATTAGTATTTACAATAAATTTAATCTATTTAAATGTATAATTATTTGACTAATTAAACATTTGATATATAATATATTTGTAAAATGTATAAAATTATAAGAAATTATTAATAAAATGTTTAATTTTTTAATAAAAAAAGATATAAGCAGCCCGCCATGGGATTACTTTTTTCTCAAAGATTTGGATGAGAAAGGATATCCCCATTATTTAGCTAAATTGTTTTATATTAACACGGGAGAAAAACTGCCGTTGAAGTATGATTTT
>CAJONH010000023.1 GCA_905235825.1 Candidatus Gastranaerophilales bacterium | reverse complement strand
CAGGCAGATTTAATAATATTATCATTATTGCTATATTTATTGACATTCCATACATTGATATTTGCTTTATTAATGAAACAAAAGTATCAGACGCAAAGATTATTGATGTAAATACAACAATACCAAGCAAAAACACTTCAATTATCTGTGATAATATATATTTATCTATTGTAGATATTCTGTTAATATGTTTTAAAAATTTCATGAGATAATTATAAAACAAAATTTTTTTTTAATCTTCAAGTTTTTCCCATTCTTTTCTAAATGTATCTAATGTCGTTTTTATGTCTTTATTATTAATTAAAATTTCCTGTATAACATTTGATGAAAGAATATTTAAATTTTTCTTATTTTTTGTATTTTTTAAAGGCGGCTGCATGTTATCTAATTGCTTTGCACTTATTATTCTTGACTGAACCAAAAGATTATCATTTTCTGATTTTTTAAAAAATACATCATTTAAAGTCTTTTTATTTACGGGAAGTACAGATGTTAACTTTGAAAATTCGAGTTGATTATCTTTGTTTGTAAGCATAAAGGCAAATTCAAGAGCTTTTTCTTTATGTTTAGCTTTTACTGGAATAATAAAATTCATTAAAGAAAAATCATATTTTCCCGTTGTTCCGGTCAATTGAGGTAATACTACAGTATTATTATAAATATCGGGGGCGTTTTCTTTTATCATATTAAGAAAATTAGCTCCCGTAACAAGAAATACAATTTGTCCCGCCATGTATTTTTCAACGGCATCACGATGCCCCTGTGTAACACTTTCAACAGGTATGTATTTGTTATCGTATGCATATTTTATTTTCTTGAATAATTTTATGCTTTCACTGCTGTTTATTGTTTCAGGAGAATTTATATTGTATTTATTGAGTATTTTTAAAAGAGTATCATTTTCACTTAAACTTATCATTGTTATATAACTGCCTTTTTTCGGTTCTATTGAAAGCACTTCATCATAAGTTTTCGGCAAATTTTTTAAATCAGGCAATAATGATTTGTTATAAAGAGTAACGGCAGATGTAGCATAAAACGGAATGCCGTAATATTTACCGTTATATTTCAGTGCATCTGTTAAATTATAATCTTTTAACCTGTCTTCGGGTATTTCCGTAAGTGTATTTTTTTGTGCAAGAAGCATTGAAAAATCAGGAGTTAAATTAACTAAATCAGGCGGATTATCCGTTAAAATTGCGGCAAGAGTCCTTTTCTCCCCTTCTGAATAAGGTACATCTATCCATTTTACGGGATTATTAAATTCTTTGATAATATTATTTAAATATTTATCAAAAGAGGATAATTGCAAAGTCCAAAAAACAATACTGTTTTTGTCGGGAGATTTTTTAAAAATAAATAATCCGGATAAAATGATAATCGCTGTTATTAAAAATATTGCCGTTTTTTTCATAATTACTCCTAAAAAATTATATCATTTAACAAAAGTTTTCCAATATAAAAAAAAGAGGCTTTATAGCCTCATACGTAAATATAGATTTTTTACCAGTAGCAATCAGGATTACATGGACACATTCTTGCGGGGTATTGGTCTTGTCGTTTACAAATTTCACCGCCCGCACCGCTTCCCCAGCCTTGTGTATAAGGAGTATTGCTTGATGTATTAAATGTTGAGCAGGTTTGAGCCGTCTCCCAAGCACATGCCCATACTGCTGATGTTCTTCCGAATGCACCATCTCTGCAATATACAGCCCAAGCACAACCTGCCATTGAATCTTTTTCTGCTACATCATCATATATGCTAATTATTTCCTGCTCGCTTAAGCCTTCTATAAAATTAAAATTCATTGCTGTTCCTTTCTAAATTGATTAATTTTGACATTTCAAAGTTGAAATTATTTGTAAATTCATGAAATCCCGAATAGGGAGAAAATGTTAATTCTCCAAAATATAATTTATTATTAACTAATATCCAATCTACACGAACAAAATTAAATTTTATTGATAATTGTTTAGATAAATCGTACGATTGTTTTATTATTTCATCATATTTTATTTTATAATTTATTTCACGAAAATTAAAAATATTACCAATTGATATAAAATTTTTATCAAAAATACTTACTCGATTATTTCTATAAAATTTAACGAAAAATTCCGGTTCTCCTGAAAAGCAATAAACTTGGATTTCTTGGCATGGAACGTCAATAT
>CAJONH010000022.1 GCA_905235825.1 Candidatus Gastranaerophilales bacterium | reverse complement strand
TACCCATTCCGAACACGGTCGTAAAGACTACTTGCGGTGAAAATACTTGGCGGAGGACCGCCTGGGAAGATAGCTAGTTGCCGGATTCAAGTTTAAAAGGGGCATAAGTGATTATGTCTCTTTTGTTTTATATATTTCATTTCATTTCGCTGACTCTCTTTTTTAGTAAAAATAAAAGAGGACATAACCCTTTCGAAAACGCAAATTTTGTTGTCTTTTCTCGGCGAGTTCTAAAACTGATTAGATTACTTACGGTGAAAGTATTAAACAAGTTTATCGACTGTGAAAACAGACAATCTATCTTTGTATTGTTCTAAAATATCATCTGTTTCTTTACTTTTTGAAATCGGATTTGTTGAAACCAGTATAAGGTTAGTACTATTATTATCTATAAAACTTGCACAGGCTCTAAGATTTCCGACAAAAAGGGTGTTTTTGTTATTAATACATTTTACAACGGAGATTTTTCCGTTTTTTTCTGCCGTAAACATATTGTTTTCAATATTACCCGAAATTTTATAACCTTGTTTTTCCAATAAATCGGCAATTAATAACCTGAAATCTTTTGGTTTTAGTTTTAATAAATCATCATTATTTGTTGTATCTATATTTTTTTGAGTATTTATTTCTATGTTTAAATCTTTTAGTGCATGACGAACAGTTCTTGTACTGCAACCTATTTCATCTGCAATTTCCTGTAAATTTTTTCCTTCTTTTACTAATTGACATATTTGTTCTTTGTTTTGTTCAACTATTTTAATTCTTTGTGTAGATACTCCCATATCTTTGAGTGTTTGACGAACAACCATTATTCCGCAGCCTATTTCATCGGCAATTTCCTGCTGAGTTCGTCCTTCTTGTGATAATTGGCGAATACGCTCTCCATATTGTTCAGCTATTGTAGATTTCTTTTTTGTAGATAATCCCAGTTTTTTGAGTGCAAGTCGAACACCCGTTCGGGTGCATCTGATTTCGTCCGCAATTTCTTCTTGAGTTTTTCCTTCCTCAACTAATTGTCGTATACGTTCTTCGTATTTTTCAGCTATTGCAGTTTTTTTTGTTGATACTCCTATTTCTTTGAGTATTTTATATATAGTACTTGAGCCGCAACCTATTTCATCGGCTATTTCTGCATGAGTTTTACCGTTTTCGGCTAATTGCCTTATGAGTTCCTTATATTGCTCTGCTATTGTTAATTGAGTTTTTACTGCTGATTTTAAATTTTGATTTAAATTAATTTCAACAGGAGCATCACAATCTTTTGTTTTATTGATTTCTACTTGCTGAGTATTTGTTTCTATTATTCTTTGTTGCGGTTGTGAGGTTAATTTTTCAATTATTCTATAAACCGTAGTTGTGCCGCATCCTATTTCGTCAGCTATTTCTCTTTTGCTTTTACCTTCTTCCAGTAATTGAAGTATTCGTTCTTCATTTTCTTCAATAATTGTCGGTTTTTTTACCTGTAATTGTAAATCCCTAAGCACTTTACGTATTGTTATAACATTACATCCTATTTCGTCCGCAATTTCTTTTTGAGTTTTACCTTGTTTTACTAATTCTCTTATCTTTTTTTCATATTGTTCAATTATTCTAGGTTTTTGTGTTGATAAACCTAGCTCTTTAACTACATTATGAACTACACTCGGACTATAATTAATTTCCTTTGCAATTTCCTGTAAATTCTTACCTTCTTGAACTAATTGCCGAATGCGTTCTCCACATTTTTCCATAACTGAAGGCTTTTTTGTAGATAATCCTGTTTCTTTAAGAATTAAATCCACGGTTGATTTACTGCATCCGATTTCTTCAACAATTTGCGGTTTACTTTTACCTTCTTTGACCAATTGGCATATACGTTCTTTGTGTTGTTCAACTAATGTAGCAGTTTTCTGAGTTGATAATTCTAATCTGCTTACAAGATATTTGACCGTATGTATATTGCAGCCGAGTTCATCTGCAATTTCTCTTTGAGTTTTACCTTCTTGAACCAATGAACGTATACGTTCTCCGTATTTTTCCATTACCGTGGTTGTTTTGGTTGATAATCCCAAATCATTGAATACTCTTTGTAAGCTGCCTATATTTATTCCAATGTCATCCGCAATTTCCTGCATGGTTTTACCTTCATCTATTAATCTTCGCATTCGTTCTTCATATTTTTCCGCAATAGTAAGTTTGGGAGTTGATAATCCCATATTTCTAAGCATTTTATTAACTGTATATACGCTACAACCAATTTCCTTCGCAATTTGAGGTTTGCTTCTGCCTGCTTCAATTAATTTTCGTACAATTTCGGCTTTTTCCTTATCTGTTGTATTCAGTTGATTTTCTTTATATTTAGCCAAAACTTTATCAGTTAATTCAAAATTATTTTCATTTGCATATTTAATGACATCATCCAAATTCATAATTTTATAATCATAATTAAAGTTTTTTGCAATATTAAAAGCATTATCATCAACACCATTAGATGCTATCATTATTGCATTATCAGCTTCATATTTATTTTTACAATAATCAAGCTCATAAATTTTATCCTCCGATACATAACCATGCCAATGTTTACATTGAACCAGAGTTTTTTTGCCGTCTTTTTCCAAAATTAAATCTATTCCGCCGTCACTGCTTTGCTTAGTCAATGTTACATCATCATATTCACCTGAATCACTGAATATATCAGCAATAAGTGCTTCAAAAGCATAACCGTCAATATTAAATAATTGTTCTCTTGTTTCAAAATAAGGTGAATTAGATTTTAAAATTGTAGGATTTGTTTGGCAGCCAAAAGATATAAGAGGTTTATTTTTTGCACTGATTGCCCTGCTGTAATTTTTATAATCATTGTCCGTTATTTGTTTTAATTCCCGTTCTTTGTTTTCATTTTTTACCGGAAAATAATTTTCATAGCCATAATTAAAGGTGAACCCTTTATTTACAGAGAAATTTAACATACCATTCTTTCCATTACTACTTTTTTATATAAAACAAATTAAATTTAAAAATTGCGAAATCGGTTTTATAATCGCATATTTTATGTGAAAATTAAATTCCAAAATTTAATAAATTATTTATGTCTGTCTGTAAATAATTTGCAAGTTCTAACACTTTTCCTAAAGACATGTTTTGTTTTCCACATTCTATGCAAGCAATAAAATTTTGGCTTTTTCCCATAATTTTGGCAAGTTGTTCCTGTGTTAAGTCTTTTTTTATTCTTTCTATTTTTACGTTTTTACCAAAATGTTTTAATAATTCTTTCTTATTCATATTTATAATTATATAAATATTGACTTATAAATTGTATTATGCTATAACTTAGATTATATTGTGTTATAAGTTATATTAAAAATATGATACCATTTTTAAAAAATATTCAAATTAATTTTTCCGGAAGTTTTATAAATAGGTTTTATCTGATTTTATTTCATTGCGAGATAGTTGAACCGCCTTATGATTACTATTTCCTGAAGAATTTAGATGAAAAAGAATACCCTTTATATTTAGCTAAGATGTTTTATATTAATACGGGAGAAAAACTTCCGCTGAAGTATGATTTTAAAAATAAATCGTTGATTATTGATAAGAAAAGATGTAAAACATTTAATCAGAAAATACAGTGGCTGAAACTTTATGATACTACTGAATTAAAAAGAAGGTG
>CAJONH010000021.1 GCA_905235825.1 Candidatus Gastranaerophilales bacterium | reverse complement strand
CCCGCCGGCAAAGTGCTCACTTTTTAAAGTCACCACTCCCAAATTTCGTTCACACCCTTCGGGCTTATCACGAAATTTGCTCGGGCATAATCTTACATTCAGATTTTATTCAAAACAAAAAATAAATACAATTAAAATATTGAGCGTATTAATTAAATATTTGAATGTTTTATGTCGTTGTAATACATTTAATAGTAATGAGGAATATAAATTGATAAATTACAAAATTGTTAATGGAGCTATTGAGTACGGCTCTGATACCATAATCGAAGAAATAAATTTTGAGATAAAAGACAAAGAAAAAATTGCCGTTGTCGGAAACAACGGATGCGGAAAAACGAGTTTATTGAAAGCAATTGTTGATAATTCACTGTTAAGTGAAGGAATAGGCGAAGCAAAATTTAATGTTTATAAGCAGGGAAATCCTGAAATAGGATATTTAAGACAGGTAGAATTTGAAAATTCCGGTAAAACCTTTTTGGAAGAAATACTATTATCATACAAAAACATTACCGATATAGAAGATAAAATAAATAAACTGCAAGAAAAACTGCAAAATAACCATAATGAAAAACTTATCAAGGAATATACGCAAATATTGGAAACCTATGAGTTTATAGGCGGATATACATATAAAAATGAATATGAAGCAGCTATTAAAAATTTTGGATTTAGCGAACAGGATAAAAATAAAAAAATATCGGAATTTTCAGGAGGTCAGAAAACCAAAATCGCATTTTTGAAATTATTGCTCGGTAAACCTGACATTCTTCTTCTTGATGAACCTACAAATCATTTGGATATAACGGCAATAGAATGGCTGGAAAATTATCTTAAAAATTATCCTAATGCATTAGTTATTGTTTCTCACGACAGAACTTTTTTAGATAAAATTGTAAACAAGGTATATGAAATTGAATACGCTTCAATAAATGCATATAAAGGAAATTATGAAGCCTTTGTGAAACAAAAAAGACAAAACTATGAAAAACAGTTAAAAGATTATGAATATCAGCAAAAGGAAATAAAAAGACTTCAAAAAATTGCGGACAGATTTCGTTTTAAACCTTCAAAAGCCAAAATGGCTATATCTAAACTAAAAAAAATCGAGCAGATGACAATTATAGAACAGCCAAATCCTTATGATTTAAGAACATTTCATTCAAATTTTTCAATAAAGCAGAAAAGCGGAAATTTGGTTTTATCCGTTAAAGATTTGGAAATAGGCTACGATAATAAGCCCCTGTCAAAAGTTTCTTTTGAATTGTATAAAGGTCAAAAACTTGCAGTAATAGGTGAAAACGGAAAAGGAAAATCAACACTTTTAAAAACTTTAATGGGAAAAATTCCTAAAATAAGCGGGAATTTTGAATACGGATATAATGTTGAAAAAGATTATTTTGACCAGCAAATGGAATTATTAAATTTTGATAATGATGTATATAAAGAATTTAGTAATGATTTTCCTAATTTAAATGACACTCAGGCAAGAACAGTTCTCGGGATGTTTCTTTTTACGGGAGATGATGTTTTTAAGGAAATTAAAGTATTATCGGGCGGAGAAAAAGTAAGACTTCAATTATGTAAAATTTTAAAAAGAGGTGCAAATCTTTTACTGCTTGATGAACCGACAAATCATCTTGATATATTGGGAAAAGATAATTTGGAAAACATTTTGAAAAAATATGAAGGAACTTTAATTTTTGTATCGCACGACAGATATTTTGTTAATACACTGGCAGATTCAATTTTAGCTTTTGAAAAAGATAAAGTTGTACATTTTAACGGAACTTACGAGGAATATTGCCGTTATAAAGAAACAAAAATTACAGACAACGATAATATCGAAAAAGTTCCTGAAAAAAATATTAAAACTTCAGAAAATCAATATTTAAAAAATAAAGAAAATGCAAAGAAAAAAAATAAAATAAAAAAATTAGAAAATGAAATAGACCAACAGGAAAAAGAACTTCAAAAATTAAAAGCACAAATGGAAAATAGTAATATCAGCACCGATTATATAAAATTAAAAGAAATTCAAGATAATATAACAAAACTTGAGCAGGATATAGAACAAAAAATGACTCAATGGGAAGAACTAAGCATAGAAATTTTTTAAATTTAAGAATATTTTACTTTATTACAGGCAATATGAATTAATTATCCGGCAGCACCTTATTCAATGCATTATAGGCTATATCGGTCAGTTTTTCGATTTCTTCCTCTGTTATAATATAAGGAGTTATAAAATATATGCAATTCCACATAGGACGCAAAATTGCACCTAATTTTAATCCTTCAAGATATATCTTTTTACCTACTCCGTCTTCATAGCTGAATGGTTCTTTTGTTTTTTTATTTTTAACAAGTTCAACGGCACAAATCATGCCTGTCTGTCTTATATCTCCGACATTTTTGTGATTTCTGAATTTTTCAAGTTCGTGTTTAAATTTAGCTATTTTGGGCTTTAAATATTCTTCAATATTCATTTCTTCCAATATTTTAAGGTTTTCAAGAGCAACAGCTAAAGCCAAAGGATATGCCGTATAACTGTGTCCATGATAGAATGTTTTATATCCGTCCGTATCATCATCATAAAAGGCATTAAATATTTCATCAGTAGTAACTGTAACGGATAAAGGCATATAGCCTGCCGTAATTCCTTTTGCAGCACAAATTATATCGGGAACAACATTTGCGTGTTCATAAGCAAAGAATTTTCCCGTACGGTAAAATCCCATTGCAACCTCGTCATCTATTAAAAGAATGTTATATTTATCGCATATTGTGCGTAATTTCGTTATATATTTAGGCGGATACATAATCATGCCGCCTGCCGCCTGAACAAGAGGTTCTATTATTATTCCGGCAATTTTATCGGCTTCCTCCTTCAAAATATTTTCAACGGATTGAAGACATTCGCAATTACATGTATCCTTATTGCAATTCATAGGACAGCGGTAACAATACGGGCTTAATGCCTGACGAATTTCAAAAAGCAGAGGTTTATACAGTTTATGATACATATCAACTCCGCCGACAGAAACGGCCCCAATAGTATCACCGTGATAAGAATTTTGAAGTGCAATAAATTTGCGTTTTTCGCTATGCCCTTTTAAAACTTGATATTGATAAGCCATTTTCAGTGCAACTTCAACGGCGGTTGAACCGTTATCGGAGAAAAATACTTTTGTTAATTTGTTATTTAATTTTTTTACAAATTTTTTTGAAAATTCAATAACACCTTCGTGAGTAAACCCTGCAAAAATAACGTGTTCTATTTTTTGAGCCTGCTCATATATTGTTTTATTAATTCTTTCGTTTGAATGACCAAGTGTATTAACCCACCACGAAGATACGGCATCAATGTATTTATTTCCGTCAATATCTTCTAAATATATACCCTTGCCGCTTTTTATAACTATAGGTTTATTCTCCTCATTTTCAAGCGATTTCATTTGAGTAAAAGGGTGCCAGATATATTTTAAATCATCTTCTATCAGCTGTTGTTTATTCATAATGTTTTCTCCGTATACTAACATTATATTACGAAGAAATAATATGGGAGTTAAAATAAGGTGAATTTTGTAGTAAAATAATAATAATTCTTTATTTCAATGTGTGCAGAGGTAAATTTTGGATTTAATAATAAAAATACTTCAATTAAGAATTACAAAAATATTTTTAACTCTTTTATTTATTGTATTTTTGCTGTCATTATATTTCTGCCGGCACTGGTATAGTATTCAATATCATAAAGCAGTGGGATTTTATTTTGTACACAAAGGCGATAAAGCATATAAAAACAGAGAATACCAAAAAGCTATAGAACTCTATAAAGTTGCATTGAGAAATTATCCCGGACACTCACGTGCAAGTTGTAATTTAGGCAATATATATGTCAGCTTTGAAAATTATTATGAAGCCGTAAATTCTTATGAGCGTGCTTTAAAATACAGTCCGAATTTTATGGCTTGCAGAATGGATTTAGGTATTATTTTATCCGAGAAAATGGCTAATTACGATAAGGCTATTCAGGAATACGGACGTGTAATCAATGCAAAACCTTTTACAATTAATATTCCGCTTGTATATAACAATGCAAAAGCTGCAAAAACAAACAGAGGAATTGCATATTATAATATGGGTCTGGCATATAGGGGAAAATCCGTTTTTATGGGGGAACGGTCGCATATTTCAAGAAAATACCTTCGTAAAGCAAAAGACTCCTATAAAAATGCCGAAAAATATTTGAAAAATGATTATGATAATACTTTTAATATGGCATTAACCGACCACATGCTGGGAGATTATGCCGCTGCAGCAAATGAATACTGCAAGGCTATAAACATTTATCCCGACAGATTTGAAGCACATTACAATTTTGCACTTCTGTTAAGAAGTATGCATTTAAATAAAGAATCATTGGAAGAATTTGAAAAGACTACTATGCTCCTTGATTATAACGGTAATAAAAGTAAAAACAAATATATATTCGGTATTATAAATGAAATAAAAAGACGTATAATGAGCGAAGGCGGAACTGAATATTTAACTAATCATGAACCTATAACTTCATTAGGCTATGGAGAAATTACATATTCAAAAGGTAAAATTCTGGCAGAAAATCAAAAAGACTTCAATATGAATAAAATGCTAAAATGCACATACGGTAAGAAAAAGAAAGATAAAAATGATAAGTAAAGAACTTAATACTGATTTTTTAAATCAACTTGCAAATATTCTTACACAAAGAATATCACCTGTTAACAGTGCAAATTCGGTAAATAAACTTTTTAAAACGCATTTAAATATTGATAAAACGGAATTTGTTATCTGGGATAACAATAATATGGTGTTGAAAAATTTTGTTAAAGACTGGGAAGTATATGAAAATAACGGATTAACAGGAGAAATTAATTTTATATTTAATTCACTCGCAATGTCTAACGGAGAAAAATTTTATTTTAATGAAGAAGAATTCAGTTGTGATATCAAAGAAGACGAACAGTATCGAATTATTGATTTAAAATCCGATGAAAATAATATTATATTTCCGCTTGTATCTAACGGAGAAGTCTTTGGACTTTTAAATATTTCCTGCAAAAAAAATGCGTTTACAAAAGAATTTTTTACAATTTTGAATATAGCATCAAAACTTATATCGGGAGCAATAACGAACTATATTTTAAATGAACAGATGGAAGTAAGTCTAAATTTCTATCGTGCTATGAAAGATATTGCCAAAATCATAGAAAGCCAGTATGAATTGTCTTATATTATTCCGCTTATAGGTGAAATGATAGACAGGTTTATGTCAAATCATCTGATTTATATGTTTGTATATAAGGATAATAAATATTCTCTTGTCTGGCCAAAAGCCTGTATGGAGGAAAATGTTTATAAACTGTTGAAAAAAATAAAAAAAGCCGAAAATGAATATATTCTTTCAAAAAATCATAAAATCGGTGTGTTTCCGCTTACTAACGATGAAAATATTATAGGTGCAATTGCCGCATACAGCAATACAGATAAACTCTTACAAAAAGATATTGATTATCTTGTTCAATTAACAAGACAGTCAGGATTAACCATACATAGAGCAAATGTATATGCTGAAGTATTGAAATATGCTACACTTGATGCTTTAACGGGATTAAATAATCGAAGACAGTTTGAAATTCGTCTTAAACAAGAAGTTGCAAACAGTAAAAGAAATAATATTTCACTATGCTGTATTATGACCGATGTTGATTATTTCAAAAAAGTAAATGATACGTACGGACATGCAGCCGGCGACTGCGTATTGAAGAAAATTGCCGAAGTAATAATGCATGAAATAAGAGAATACGATATTGCCTGCCGATACGGAGGCGAAGAATTTTTTATAATACTTCCTCAAACAAAATTGCAAGAAGCTGCTGCAGTTGCTAAAAGATTGCGTAAAGTTATAGAAGAAACTCAAATTGATATAACGGAAGCTGATGAAACAGAAAAACGATACATAAAAGTAACTGCAAGTCTTGGTGTATGTGCGTTTGATGATGAAACAATGACTTCGGATATATTTGTTCAAAAAGCGGATAAAGCCTTGTATGAAGCTAAAAAAACAGGCAGAAACAGAGTTATTGTTGCTTAATTCGTCCGAACAATATTATTTAATTTCAAATTAATACATTTTGCCCAAATCTTTTGATTTTTTACGCCAGTCTTTTATAACCTTTACCTGCAAATCCAGAAAAACTTTTTTCCCCGCCGTATCTTCTATCTCCATGCGTGCTTCAGTACCTATTGTTTTTAGCATACTTCCGCCTTTGCCTATTATAATTCCTTTTTGTGTTTCCTGTTCAACTATTATTTGTGCCGTTATTTTATCTATATTTTCTGTTTCTTCATAATTTTCTATTATTACGGCAACGCTGTGAGGCACCTCATCGTGTGTATGGAGTAAAATTTTTTCTCTTATTAATTCACGTGCAATATTACGCATTGTTTCATCCGTAATCTCGTCATCCTCATAAACTTTTTCACCGGCAGGAAGTTTTCTTACAATATTCTTTATAAGAGTATCAAAATTTCTGCCTGTTTTTGCAGATATTTTTACGGAGGGATAATTCTCATTAAAAAGAGTTTTATATGTTAAAAGAATTTCTTCTCTTTTTTGTACATCCTTTATAAGGTCATATTTATTTGCCACAATAATTAATTGTCCCTTATAATCTTTTAAAACATTTTCGACAATCCACCTGTCGCCTCTACCCGCACTTGTTGACCCGTCAACAATAAATAAAACAAGATCCACATCATCAATTGCACTTTTAGCTTCATCAACAAGACATTCGCCTAAACGGTCGACAGGTTTATGAATACCCGGAGTATCTACAAAAACAATTTGAGCCTCATCTGTTGTTAAAATACCGTTTATTCGTCTTCTTGTAGTTTGAGCCTTATTTGTTGCAATTGCAACTTTTTGTCCTATAAGTCTGTTTAATATAGTGCTTTTTCCGACATTAGGTCTTCCGATTATGGCTGTATAGCCGAATTTATAATGTTTCATCGGATGCCTGCGTTTCATCTTGCTGTTGTTCTTTATCAACAAACGGAGTATCTTTTCTCATTATAATTCTTGAAATTTTAATACCGTCAAGTTCAATTACTTCAAACGAAAGATTTCTGTCTTCGACTTTATCGCCGATTTCGGGTTCTCTGCCCAATAAACCAAATACGTATCCGCCAAGAGTTTGAAAGTCTTCATTAGGTATATCAAGGTCAAATTTTTCGTTAATATCTTCTATATCAATCAATGCCGAAATATTTAAAGTATAATCATCAATTTTATTTATTTCAGGCACGGGAGCTTCATCAAATTCATCATAAATTTCACCGACAATTTCTTCAATGATATCTTCAACTGTTACAATACCGGCAATACCGCCGTGTTCATCGGCAACTGCCGCAATTTGATTTTTGGTTGAAGTAAAATCATTTAAAAGGTCGCTTATAAATTTATTTTCGGGTATAATTAAAATTTCACGTGCAAGAGATTTTATTTCAAAATCTTTTTGTTCATTTGCCTTATCTCTTAATGCTTTTAGTGCATCTTTAGCATTAATTACTCCTATTAAATTATCAACGGTTCCTTCATAAATAGGAATTCTTGTATGTCCCGAGTCTATAATCAAATCAATTAAAACATCTAAAGAATCTTCGGCATCTATAAAAACACCTTTCGGACGTGGAACCATAATTTCTTTTACTACGGTTTGTGAGAAAGAATAGAAATTTGAGAGCATATCTGCTTCTTTATCATCAAAAACATCTATTTTTTCGCCTTCTTGAATAATTTTATCAAATTTATTTTCCCAATTTTCTTCCGCATCATCCGTATCAATTTCTACAGATACGTGTGAAATATTTGAAAATTGTTCTCTTATTTTGCGTTCAACCATTTCTGATATATCATCAGCTTCTTTTACCTGAATTTCAGGGTCAACTTCAATTTTAATATTAACAATTAATCCTGATGTACCCATATCCATGGTTTTAAGTTCTTTAACACAGCTGACACAGTGAAGATTTTCAGCTATTTGTTTAATCATTTCTTCGGCTTGAGGCTGAGCAGATAAGCCTGTCAGCAGATTTACATTATTTTTCAGCATATAACCTGCAAGAAACAGCATCATTAAAGCTATTATACCTGATGCAATACCGTCAGGTATGTGTGCAAGATTGGAAGGCAGTAAAAACTTGGAAATTGAAACAGCTATAAATGCGACTATTACACCTGAAAGAGCAACAACATCTTCATACCAAACATATTTCGTTGTCGGTGTTGTAATTTTGTGAACATATTTCATTGATTTAAATAAGTCAACAACAGGATTGATATGCTTAACTTTTGCTTCATCCAATACAGCGTTAACGGCACTGTGAACCGCCCATGATTCCGATAATATACTTAGTGCCAATATTATTGCAAGTATCGGATAATAATTGAGTAAATCATCCGAGTGATTGTTGAACATTATTTTATGATAGGAACTTAAAAGCGAAACGGCAGAACCTATAAACATCAACATGCAAGCGACAATTGTCCATACATTTGTTTCAAGTCCGTGTCCAAAAGGATGAAAATCATCGGCAGGACGTGAACCCTGTTTTAATCCTACCATTAAACAAATACTGTTAAAAGAATCCACACCGGAGTGAACAGCTTCTGCGAACATTGCAGAGCTCTTTGTAAAATACCACGAAACAAGTTTTATAAATGCAATAAAAACATTAGCCAAAAAAGCACGGACTACCGCCCTAAATTTAGAATTTTCACTTTTTTTTCGTTCATTCAGAAGATTATCAGAACTTCCGTTATGTCCTATACCGTCTACGTTGGGGGAATTACCTGCCGTTGCAGCCGAACCTTCTGACGAAATACTGCCTGATGTCATTTTATACCTTGTAATTTGTAGATACAACAATTATAAAATAAATAAGTTAAAATGTCTATTATATAATAAAACCGAGAGTATTATTAAGTAATGGTTTGTGAATTAATATAATTGTTTATGTTAAAATCATAAAAGAGGTTAATATGAAGGGTATAATTTTCGATTTTAACGGCACATTGTTTTTTGATTCTCATTTGCATTATGAGGCGTGGAGAATTTATTCCAAAAGATTAGGAGGATATGAATTTACGGACGATGAAATGAGAGAAAAAATGTTCGGCAGAACAAATGCTGATATAATAGAATATGCCATTCAAAGAAAACCCGCCCCCGAATTAGCAGAAAAATTAGCAAAAGAAAAAGAATCTTTATATAGAGAACAATGTTTAAAAGATAGAAAAAATCTGGTACTTGCTCCGGGGGCAGAAGATTTTTTGGATTTTTTAAAGTCAAATAACATACCAAGAACTATAGCAACAATGTCGGAATGGGATAATGTTGAATTTTACATAAAGGAATTTAACCTTGCAAAATGGTTTGATTTAGAAAAAATAGTATATTCAAACGGTAAAATAAAAGGCAAGCCTGCACCTGATATATATCAAATTGCAGCAAAAAACATAAATTTAAGACCTGAAGAATGCATAGTAGTTGAAGATGCAATATCAGGAATAAATTCGGCACAAAGTGCAGGCATCGGAAGAATTATAGCAATTGCCTCAATCGAAAGCGATACATTATACAAGAATATTCCTTGTGTAAATCAAATAATACACAATTTTAACGAGATAAACAGAAATATATTTGATTATGAGTATAAATACAATAATATTTGATTTAGACGGCACACTGCTTAATACATTGGGAGATTTACACGTAAGTTTCAATTATGCATTGAAAATCTGCGGATATAAAGAACGGAGTTTTGAAGAAGTAAGAAGTTTTGTAGGAAACGGAATAAAAAAAGCATTTGAACGTGCAGTAGGAGAGTTTTGCGAAGAAACTGCCCTTGATGAATTGGTAGAAGTTTTTAAATGGTATTACACAAATCACATGTATGAAGTAACGGCTCCTTATGACGGCATTATGGAAATGCTGAAAACATTGAAAGAAAAAAATTTTGCAATGGCAGTAGTATCAAATAAGTATGATGCGGCAGTAAAAGAGTTATGCCGTAAATATTTTAAAGATTATATAACAACAGCAATAGGAGAAAGTGAAGAAATAAGGAAAAAGCCTTCCTCCGACGGTATTATAAAAGCACTGGGAGAACTGGGAAAAGGGTTTGATGATGTAATATATGCAGGCGACAGTGAAGTAGATATACAAACGGCAGCTAATGCAAATATACCCTGTATAAGTGTTTTATGGGGATTTAAGGACGAGGAATTTCTCAAAAAAAACGGAGGAAAAATATTTGTAAAAAAACCTGCCGATATAATAAAAATTGTTGAAAAAAAATAATTTTTATATTAAAGTGGTTTTATAAGTGGCGGGTATCGCCAAGTGGTTAAGGCCTCGGATTGTGGTTCCGATATTCGTGGGTTCGACTCCCACTACCCGCCCCATTTTT
>CAJONH010000020.1 GCA_905235825.1 Candidatus Gastranaerophilales bacterium | reverse complement strand
TTTTTGAGGAAGTAATAATCATAAGGCGGGTTCCCTATATCATTTTTTCTAAAAAAAGTGATTTAAAAACCTTTAATCAAAAAATCCAATGGTTAAAATTATATGATGCAACCCCGTTAAAAAGAGATTTAACCGATAAAATAAAAGTGCGCAATTATGTAGCGGAAAAAATCGGAGAGGAATATTTAAAGCCTGTTTTGCAGGTGATACCGTCATTAAACTGTGATTGCCATGTCATTGAGAGGAACAATAGCACATTAGGTGACGAAGCAATCCAGTGGAAACTAAGTCAAAAGGCAGTGCATGAAAATTCGGAAATAAAATTGAATAATGAGCTGGATTGCCACGGCTCTCAAAATGATACTGAGCCTCGCAATGACGGCAAAACTGACGCTTTACACCCTAAATTTAATGATGTAGCAGCTTACTTTGACCAAATTGATTTTGAAAAACTTCCCAATTCCTTTGTAATGAAGTGCAATCATGGTTCTAAGTGGCAGTACATTATCAGTGATAAAGAAGAATTATTAAAAAACAAACGATTGTTCGATATAGTAAAAAGAAATATGACAGGCTGGCTTGAACAGGAGTTCTTTCCGTGGAACGGCTTTGAAATGCAATATAAGGGTATAGAACCTAAAATTTTGATTGAACCTTTGTTTAAAGAAGATGCAAGAGCATTTTCAAAGGAAATAAATGTTTTTTGTTTTAACGGAGTGCCAAAGTATACCGTAAAAATGCACAATCCCGGACAGGTTTCGGCTTATGACGAAGAATTAAATATAACAGATGATGTATTTGCTACGGATGAAAAGAATTTACCGGTAAATGCAGATGAAATAATAAAACAAACGCATGTATTATCAAAAATCTTATCGGAAGGTTTTAAGTTCGTAAGGGTTGATTGGATTGTATATAAAAATAAGCCCTATTTTTGTGAAATGACGTTTACTCCTTTTTCCGGATTTAGAAAATTCAAAAAAGAAGAATATGATTTAAAATTCGGCAGTTGGATAGAAATATAATAATTTAAAAATTTGTACATTGACAATTAAATATCTGCTTTGGTTTCGCAATTTAATACGTCTGTTTAATTTTTGGCAGACTAAAGTCTGCCCTTGCTCACTTGCCATGTCATTGCGAGGAACAATAGCACATTAGGTGACGAAGCAATCCAAGGTGAAACGAAGTCAATTAGCTATGAATAAAAATGCGGAAGATAAACAATTGAAATCAGGACTGGATTGCCACGTCGCTATCGCTCCTTGCAATGACGGGCAGCTTAATGACGTTTCTACTTACTTTGACCAAATCGATAGCAGTAGGGTAGACTTCAGTCTACCGAGCATATTGATATATGTAAAAACATTTTATATGAAAGGATACAAAAATGAACAAACGAAAAGCAATCATAAAAAAATTGCACAACAAAATCTTGAACAGATTAATTTTAAGCAGCCCTCTGTTCTTGTGTGTCAACTGTTACATTTGTAGTATTAAAGGAGAAATTTATGGATTTTGAAATGATTGACGGTTTGTCAGATGACGAAATAATGACACTTTATTTCGATGCGATAGTTGATGGTATCAACGATGGCGTGCATACGGGCAGTTGCAGTTGCAGGTCGTCGAACTTTATGGGCCATAGTGTCTTCGGCGGCTGCGAGATGCTCCAGAGTCATGGCTTGTACAGTCAGGATGCTTGTTCTCGCTGGTGTACGAAGCACGGTTATTCGCTGTTTTATTTCACTACGCCTTGCTATTGTCTCCGTTACTCTGAGGGTGGTGGCACGTACGGCTATCTGGATCGCTGCGGCACGTAGCTTAGCCCCTCATTTTTTTATTTTTTCTTTTTTTGGCTCGCAAATTAAGCAGTAGGGTAGACTTTAGTCTACCGAGATTATGTTGCTGAAAAAATCGGGTCAGAATATTTAAAGCCTGTTTTGCAGATAGTACCGTCAATAAATTGCGATTGCCATGTCATTGCGAGGAACAATAGCACATTAGGTGACGAAGCAATCCAAGGGGAAACGAAGTCAATCAGCTATGAATAAAAATGCGGAAGATAAACAATTGAAATCTGGACCGGATTGCCACGTCGCTATCGCTCCTCGCAATGACGGGCAGCTTAATGACGTTTCTACTTACTTTGACCAAATCGATTGTGAAAATCGTCTAAACAAAAGAGATACTTCGGCATCAAATAGTTGTTTACCTCAGTATGACGAAGCAATTACAGACATAAATACGCTGCGTCATTCTGAACCCGATGTCAATTCAGGGGTGAAGAATCTTTAAAACGGCAGACTAAAGTCTGCCCTGCAGCTTAAATTTATTTAATAACAAAATATTCAATACAAACATAAGGAAAACAATATGAAATACAAATTCTCGGCACCTATGCCCTATAAAATTGAAGACATCGACAAAATTCTTGATATTAACTATCAAGCGGAAAAAAGTGCAATTACAAGCATGTATGCCTGTGTACCCAGAGGTTGTGAAGTCTTTACAGGCTTTGAACAGGCAAGAAATTTTGCGTGGAATGATACCTCGTGGGATTATTGGAAACGTCTTATAGAACACGTTCTTTTACGAAACTGTGATTTTATTTATCTTCTAAATTCTCCCCGTCCGCTTGATATTGATAATCCTGATTTCCCAAAAAAATTAGAAAAACTGGAACTTCTTTTAACGGAACTTCGTAAACTCGGAGTAAAAAAATTAAGAGTTGCAGCAGGGCAGTTAATGAGCTACATAGGTAAACACTACAGTGATTTTGAAGTTTTGGCTTCAACTTCTTTAGAATACAAAACCATTTGGGAATATCAAAATTTTATTGCTTTTCATCCCGAAGTCAAGCAAATTGTTCCTTCTCATGATATAAACAAAAATTTCAAACTGTTAACTCATATAAAACAGCGTTATCCTAATATGGAAGTAGAATTAATGGTCAATGAAGGCTGTCTTCAGGGGTGTCCTAACCGAATGTTTCACGAATACATAAGTATAGATACGCATAAAATAATTAATGATGATATATGTTTATCGGGAAGTTATGCAACAAGCTATTGCAACCCCGTTATTCGTAAATACCCCGTTCAAAGCGTTGTAATAGGTACTCATATCTTTCCGTGGGATATTGAAGAATATGTTAAAATCGGTATTACCAATTTTAAATTGGTTGGTCGTGACGGTTTTGAGCATTTTGAAAACTATGTCAACGGATATACTATGTATTTGAAAGGCATTGATGATATTAAAAATATTCAGGAGTATGCCTTGACGGATTTTACTCATCATCTTGTGAACAATCCCGTTTTGAATAAATTAAAAGTAAAGGATTATAAAAAATATTTACCCGATATTAAGCATTTTATAAAGTACGGACACCTTTGTGCTTCTGATTGTGCCGTTAAATGCAAATACTGCTATAAATGTGCCGAAAAAATTCAAACGAATTTTTTGAAAAGAAACGAGGCTGAAAAGAAAATGACTGTGCCTGTTTGTGTTCCGAGTTAAAAAATAAAATCAAAAATATCGGCAGGCTAAAGCCTACCCTACAACTAAATACAAAGGAGAATAGATGTATCAATTTTCGGTTCCGATGCCGTTTGATAAAAGTTTAATTGACAAACTGCTTGATATAAATAAAAACGTTGAGAAAAGCCAAATAACGAGTTTTTATTTCTCTCTGCCTTCCACGTGTGAATTATTTACAATATATGAGCAATACAGAAATGATTTTACGGAGCATTCCGATTTTAATTATTGGAAAGATTTAATTAAATACAGTTTAGATAAAGGTGTTGATTTTATTTATAACTTGAATAATCCTAAAAATCTGCCTGTTGAAACTGACTCATTCAAGCAGGAACTTGAAAAATTGCACATTCTTTTAAATGAGCTTCATTTGATAGGGGTAAATAAATTAAGAATATCAAATCATAAACTTTTATCTTATATAGCAAGAAAGTACAGGTATTTCACTTTATATGCATCAACAAGTTTTGAATATAAATTAATAAAAGAATATCAGCATTTTATACAAATACATCCTGAAGTTAAGCAGATAGTTCCTTCTCACGATGTCAACAAAAATTTTAAACTGCTTTATAACATAAAAAAATCAAATCCGTTTATTGATATTGAATTAATGGTAAATGAAGGATGCATAGGCGGATGTTCTTTAAGATTTGACCACAGCTGCGAGATTATGGGAATTGAATTTGAAGCTCCGCACGAGAGATTGTCTTACGGAGTTTACGGACATTTGTGCGGAAAAACAATACAAAAAAATCCGCTTTTATATCTTTGTAAGTCGCAGATAATCTATCCGTGGGAGATAGAAGAATACGGTAAAATCGGAATAAATAAATTTAAACTTGCAGGAAGGGAAGATTTTAAAAGGGATATGAATAAAAGTGTAAATTCTTATTTACTCTATTTAAAAGGTGTTGATAACGTAAAAAATATTGAAGAAGAACCGATAAATTCAATAATTCATCATATAGGCGGCGACCGATACTTTAATAAATTTAAAATAAAGGATATAAAAAATCTGCTTCCTAATATCAAACATTTTGTAAAAAAAGGGCATTTATGCACAAGCCTGTGCGGAGTTGAATGCAATTACTGCAATCAATGTTCGGAAAAAATAAAAAAAAATTTATTAAAAATATAACTAAAATATAATAACTATATTTACGTGCCTGAAACAGATATGTTTCAGGCTTTTTTTATACGGAAATGCGGTATGAGTATTAATTTATTGAACAAAGGCTTTTATTTTATAGGCTATGTTATAAAACCCGGCAGGATTAATTTGAGAAAAGCTGTTATAAATAAATCTTTTTACAAGGTCAATAAATGGAATTGCCTTCCGGATAAATTTACGGAACCTAAACTTCTTCAAATCAGAGATTTAATGAACGGTTTTTTAGGTCTGGCGGTTAAAGTTGACAGTTACAAATACAGGAAAAAAATTAGATTTTAGGTATGCTTGAAGTTATAATTGCGAAAAATTAAAGATGAAAATTTAATTCATAAATTCATTTTTGAATTATAATTTTTAATGTGGAATATTAGGAGAGTAAAATATGCTGAAAGACAGATATTTCCCTCAGGAAATAGAAAAAAAGTGGCAGAAGCACTGGGATGAAACAAAATTAAATAAAGTATACAACGATAAAGGTAAAGAAAAGTATTATGTACTTTCAATGCTTCCGTATCCTTCAGGAAAATTGCACATGGGGCATGTGAGAAATTACACTATTTCTGATGTTATTGCACGTTATAAAAGAATGAACGGATATAATGTATTACATCCTATGGGCTGGGATAGTTTCGGGCTTCCTGCCGAAAATGCGGCGGTTCAGCATGGTGCAAATCCTAAAAAATGGACGCTTGATAATATTGCATATATGAAAATGCAATTAAAATCATTGGGCTTGATGATAGACTGGGACAGGGAAGTTACAACATGTCTTCCCGAATATTACCGCTGGACACAGTATTTCTTTATAAAAATGTTTAAAAAAGGTTTGGCATATAAAAAAGAAGCCGCAGTTAACTGGTGTAACAGTTGTGCTACGGTTTTAGCCAATGAACAGGTTATAGACGGAAAATGCTGGAGATGTGACGGAGAAGTAGAAAAAAGATATCTTTCACAGTGGTTTTTGAAAATTACGGACTATGCTCAGGAACTTTTAGATGATATTGAAACGTTAAAAGGCTGGCCTGACAGTGTTAAAACAATGCAGAAAAATTGGATAGACCGCTCAACGGGTGCTGTTCTTCGATTTAAAGTAAAAGAAATTGAAGGACTTGAAGTTCCCGTTTATACAACAAGACCCGATACGGCTTATGGTATTACATATCTTGTCGTAGCTCCCGAATACAAAGATATTGAAAAATTAACGACTCCCGAAAATAAAGAGGCTGTTGAAGCATACAGACAAAATGCAAGAAAAATGTCTGAAATAGAAAGACTTTCAACCGAAAGAATAAAAACGGGTGTTCCACTGGGTACACATTTAATAAACCCTTTAAACGGAGAAGAATTCCCTATTTGGACGGCTGATTACGCACTTGCGGAATACGGAACAGGTGCAGTTATGGCAGTTCCCGCACACGATGAACGTGACTTTGCCTTTGCAAAAAAATATAATATGCCAATAAAAATTGTTATCCAAAATCCGGAAAATCCGTTAACGGAATTAAAAGAAGCATATACTGAAAAAGGTGTGCTTGTAAATTCAGGCGATTGCAATGGTTTGGATAATGAAAAAGCAAAACAGGTAATTATAGATAAAGCCGTAAAAGGCGGTTTTGGCGAAGCTAAAGTTCAATTCCGTCTTCGTGATTGGTTGATTTCACGTCAACGATACTGGGGAACTCCAATTCCGATTGTATATTGTCCTCATTGCGGAACGGTTCCCGTTGATGAAAAAGATTTGCCCGTACTTTTACCCGAAGATGTTGATTTTAGTGTTAAGGGAATGTCGCCTGTCCGCACATCAGAAAGTTTTAAATATACAACTTGTCCTAAATGCGGTGCAAAAGCTGAGCGTGAAACGGATACAATGGATACATTTATGTGTTCAAACTGGTATTTTTACCGTTATACCGATGCAAGAAACGATAAGGCTCCTTTTGATAAGGATATTCTCCATTATTGGGCTCCTATTGACCAGTATGTCGGAGGTATTGAACATGCAATTCTGCATTTATTATATTCAAGATTTTTCACAAAAGCACTTCGTGATTTGGGCGAAATTAATATTGATGAACCGTTTAAAAATCTTTTAACTCAGGGTATGGTTTTAAAAGACGGTTCTAAAATGTCGAAATCAAAAGGAAATACGGTTGACCCCGATGAAATTTTCGCTAATTACGGAGCAGACACTGCCAGATTATTTATCCTATCCGATTCACCGCCGAACAGAGATTTCGACTGGTCTGATGCAGGTGTTGAAGGCTGTTATAAATTTTTAAACCGTTTATGGAAAGTATATAGTGATAATCAAAATAATATTATCCTTAATTATCAGCTTCCGGATATTAAATCATTATCAAAAGATAATAATGATTTGATAAGAGAAGTTCACATGACAGTTAAGAAAATTTCTCAGGATATATCTAATGAATTTCAGTTTAATACCGTTATTTCAAAGTATAGAGAATTTACAAATGTTATCTATGATTATCTGAAAAATAAAAGTGAATTTACACAGGAAGATAAACAGGTATTTAGTTTTGCTGTTTTGACATTTCTAAAACTTTTATCTCCCGTACTTCCTCACATGACGGAAGAAATTTATGAAGGTTTAGGCGGTGAAAATTCGGTTCATCTTCTTGAGTGGCCAAAATATGATGAAAAACTTGCGAAAACAAGTACAATAACATTGGTGGTTCAAATTAACGGCAAGGTTAAAGATAAAATTGAAGTTGATGCCGAATCTTCTAAAGAAACTCTTGAAAAAACAGCACTTGAAAGTGAAAAAATACAAGAATTAACTAAAGGTAAACAAATTATAAAAGTAATTGTAGTACCTGCAAAACTTGTAAATATTGTTATAAAATAATTTTCCATGCAATAAAAATGCTCAATGATTTTGTATAATTGAGCATTTTTTTATTTTCAATTCGATTATTAGTTATTACCCGACGGATAATACATAAATGTATTATTTTTCTTTTTTTGTTATAAAATTAATATATAAATTATTAAAAATTGGAGATAAAAATGGACGAAATCAGGGTTAGAATTGCACCGTCACCAAGCGGCAATCTTCATATCGGAACAGCAAGAACAGCATTATTTAATTATCTTTTTGCGAGAAAAAACGGCGGAAAGTATGTTTTGAGAATTGAAGATACAGATGCTGAACGTACAAGTCAGGCATATATTGATAATATCTTTGACAGTTTAAAAGCACTCGGTTTGAATTGGGATGAAGGACCCGATGTCGGCGGAGAATACGGGCCTTATACTCAATCGGAAAGATTTGATATATATCCTAAATATGCTCAAATTCTTTTGGATAAAGGTTTTGCTTATGAATGCTATTGCACTCCCGAAGAACTCGAAGCGGAAAAAGAAGAAGCAGCAAAAAATAAACAGGCTTATGTTTATTCAAAAAAATGTGAAAATTTAACTGAAGAACAAAAAGAAAAATTAAAGGCAGAAGGCAGAAAACCTGCTATACGTTTTTCTGTTTCAAAAGCTCAACAGGCATTTCATTCTTCTCCCGTTATACATTTTAACGACCTTGTTAAAGGTGATTTACATCAGGATACAAGTCTTATCGGCGATTTCGTAATAATGAAATCAAACGGAACACCTACATATAACTTTGCAGTTGTTGTAGATGATATGCTTATGAAAATTTCGCATATTATAAGAGGTGAAGACCATATTTCAAATACGTTTAAACAAATTTTAATATATGAAGCATTGGGTGCTGATGTACCTAAATTCGGACATTTAGGAATGATACTTGCTCCCGATAGAAGCAAACTTTCAAAAAGACACGGTGCAACAGCCGTTTCCGAATTTGTTGAAAAAGGATATTTAACGGAAGCTCTGTTAAATTTTGTTGCTCTTTTAGGCTGGTCGCCTTCTGATGGAGTTGAAATTAAAACGCTTGACGAAATTGCTCAAGATTTCAGAATAGGTGAAGTTTCTTCTTCAAATTCAATTTTTGAATATGACAAACTTAACTGGATGAATGGTCAGTATATAAAGAAAATGGATATTAAAAAATTAACGGAAATGGCAAAACCTTTCCTTAAAAAATATGACCTGTCGGAATTATCGGAAGAACAGCTTGAAAAAGTTATTGCTGCAACAAGAGAACCTATTACCATTTTATCCGAGCTGGAACATGATACTGCCTATTTCTTCGGTAAAGATATCGAATACGATGAAGGTGTTAAGGCTGAAAATATTGATACGGAACAAGCTCAAAATATTTTAAAATATTTTGATTCTCAACTTGATAGTTATGACTTTGATAATGAAGAAAAACTTCATGAGCAAATGGCTGATTTTAGAACTTACTTTAAAGAAAATTACGGTATAAAACCTAAAGTTACAATGTGGACAATACGTGCAGCACTTACGGGAAGAACCCGTGGTGCGGATATGGGAGTTATACTTGAAGTTTTGGGTAAAGATAAAGTAAAATATCGTATAGAAAAAGCTATCGCTTAAAATATTCAAGGAGCAGGGTCTTTTTATTTAAAGACTTTGCTCCGTTATAAAGAACCTGTAAATAATATTAAAGAAAAGAATAGTATGGAAGATTTATTAAATTTACCCAAAGTATCATTTGTAGTCATGACACACAATTTCACTGATTTTGTGAAGGATTGTCTTGAAAGTATAAAAAATCAAACTTATAAAAATATTGAAATAATAGTTGTTGATGATTGCTCGAAAGATGATACAGTAAGTAGAATAAATGAATTTCATACTCAAAATCCTGATTTGAATTTTAAATTTATTCAAAATGAAACTAATAAAGGACAGCTTGCCTCTTTTTTAAACGGTTTAAAATGTGCTACGGGACAATTTGTATGTGCCATAGACGGTGATGATATTCTTTTTCCCGAATATTGTGCCATGCACATAGAAACTCACATGAAAACTTCCGTGGCATTAACAACCTGTCGTCAGGCAGAAATCGATGAAAATAATGTAATACATACATTAAGCTCTATTGACAGCCCTCATAAAAAACAAGACATCTTTCAGATTGATAATAAATCTTTTAAAGAATTTCAAAACTACAGGCATGCAAAAGGATTTGATAAAGAAGGAAGCAGTGTAAAAGTTCTTGATAATGATAAGTATAGTTTTGCAACATGGCATTGGGGGCCTACAACTTCTGCTATGATGAGAAAATCAGTGTGTGATATGCTTTTACAGCTTGATAAAACGAGAAGTTTAAGAATAACGGCAGATAAATTTATTTTTTCTTTTTGTCATTTGATAGGTTCAAGTGCTGTTATTTACAAAGTTTTATACGCATACCGCAGACATGGTTCAAATTACTCGCTGGCAAATCCTGTTATGGGAAATAAGAAATATCTTAAAGAACGTACTCAAAATAATTATTTCAGAAATAACAAAAAAATCAGATTACAAATGTTTAAGTTTATTTCGGAAAATAAAGATTATTTCCGAGAAAAAATTAATAAAACAAATTTAATATTGCTTTATAAAAAAATTATCTTTTCGTTTGATTTAAGATTTTTTAAAGGATTGGTAAAATCTTTATTTATATAAATAGCTGCTTGTGCAATCTGTTTCTGCATTTGGCTTATATAAAGTAAAAGAAGCTGCTCTTATGGAACAGCTTCCGATTATAAGAATAAGAAAAGTTACTTATTTTTCTTCGTTCCAAGAATACATTTTTCTCAATTCCTTGCCGACTTGTTCTAGCTGATGTTCCGCTTTAACTTTTCTTGTTGCTAAGAAATGAGCTCTGCCGGCTGCTTTATTTTCGGTAATCCATTTAGATGCAAATGTACCATCCTGAATTTCTTGAAGAACTTTTTTCATTTCTTTCTTTGTTTCATCGGTAATAATACGTTTACCTGTTTCATAATCACCAAATTCTGCTGTATCGGATATAGAATATCTCATTCTAGAGAAACCGCCTTGATAAATAAGGTCAACGATTAATTTCATTTCGTGAATACATTCAAAATAAGCATTTTGAGGATCGTAGCCTGCTTCAACAAGAGTTTCAAAGCCTGCCTGCATTAAAGCTGTAACACCACCGCAAAGAACTGCTTGTTCACCAAATAAGTCTGTTTCAGTTTCTTGTCTGAATGTTGTTTCAAGAACACCTGCTCTTGAACCTCCAATTCCGGCTGCATAAGCTAATGCAGTTTCCAATGCTTTACCTGATGCATTCTGATGAACGGCAACCAGGCAAGGAACACCTTTTCCTTCCGTGTATTCGCTTCTTACAGTGTGTCCCGGTCCTTTTGGTGCAATCATTACAACGTCAACATCTGAAGGCGGAACTATTTGATTAAAGTGGATGTTAAATCCGTGAGCAAATGCAAGAGTTTTTCCTGTCGACAAATTTGGAGCTATTTGATTTTTATATACATCTGCCTGTTTTTCATCAGGAAGTAAAATCATGATAAAATCAGCTGTTTTAGATGCTTCTTCTACGGTAGCTACTTTTAAACCTGCTTCTTCAGCTATTTTCCATGATTTAGAACCTTTGTATAAACCTACGATTACATTAATACCGCTTTCATGCAAGTTAAGAGCATGTGCATGCCCCTGGCTTCCATAACCGATAACGGCAACTGTTTTGCCTTTTAACAGACTTAAATTACAATCTGCCGCATAATAAATTTTAGCCATAAATACCTCTTTCTACCCTAAAATTTTTTTATTTATTCTTATCTCTTAGTGTAAAACTTAAATAAATATAGTCAATGTTTTGACTTTTTCATTTTACACATTAAAAAATAATCATGTTAAATAAATTAAAAAATTTGTTAAAAATAATAAAAAATTTTTCTGAAAAAAAAGAAAACACAATATATATCCAATCTCAAGAACAGCAAAAAAGCGAAAGTATCTTTGATATAACAAGTACAATGTATGATTCGTTGAAAGAGGATGTTATTCGTTTTGAAATCGGAACTGATATTATTGAGTTCGCAAATGAAATAAGTTTTGTAATCGGTTTAATAAGGGAAACTTTAAAACGTAAGACAGGTTTTATTTTACCTCCGGTGCATTATTTCGATAATATGAGATTACAGGAAAATGAAATAAAAGTTTATTTAAACGGTAATGAGCTTTATTCTAAATTTCTTATTCCTGTTCAGGAAGAAATTGAAAAAGAAATTGAAGATATTTTATATGATTTATTTAGAAACCATTTAAAAGAAATATTTACCAATGAATCTGTTGAAAGGTATATTGATGCGGTTAAAAAGTATAATAATAAACTTTCTGCCGATATTGTATATAATCTTTCCAGTATAGAAATTAAATATATTTTGATTGAATTATTAAAAAACGGCAAATCAATTAAGAATATAACCTATGTCTTTGAAATGATTTCAGAGCAGATTTTTATGGGAAAACCCGAAAACAAAAATAAACTGATTGAATTATCAGAACAAGTTATAAAAAATATATAAAAAATGATTTTATATTTTTCCTAATATTTGAAGGGGATATTCAAACAATAATTCTTCACGTGAAATCACCCTTATATTTGATATCAGTTGAGATAATACCAGATATATTATGTGACGTATTTTCATCGGTGCGATTATTACCGGTTCTTTTACATCGTCAGGCAGTTCTTTTATTTTTTCTTGTATCTTTTTTACTAAAGACTCAATTTTATTACTTTCAATGCGGATAACTTCTTCATCATCATCTCCTGTACCTGAAAATGCTTTTAATGCTTCATTTGAAAGTTCAAATGCTTTTATTGTACTATCTTTGTTTGCACATAAAGATGCACTTATTTGACGGGCAAGAGAAACTCTTATTCTTGCAAGTAAATCTTCTTTGTTTTCTTCATCGGCAAAATCATTAATTTTTTCAAAGATATAGACTATATCTTTAACTGAAACTTTTTCTTTTATAAGACTTGAAAGTATGTATTTTAATTCTGCGACAGACAGGAAATCGGGTATTATATTTTCTATCAGATATAAGTTTTGATTGCCGACAATTTCTATGTAGCGGTTAATATCGGAATAATCAAATATATCATCAATGAATTTTGTTACCGTATATTCAATAATAGCCGATATATAATCTGCTGCACTTAATCCTTTTATCCAATAATCTTTTGCTGTTTCATCATTAATCCATACGGTTTCCGCTAATGTTGAACTATCGGTTGATTTTATTGCATCTTCGGGTAATTGTTCTATATTAAGTTCATTTTTAAAGAACATTGTATGATTATAGTATGCGTATGAGCTTATAACAGGAATGCCTCGTACTTTTATTACAAATTCATTTTCGTCTAAAGAATCATCAATTTCAATTTTAATTTTAGGAATAATATATCCGAGCGATTCGGTTAAATTTTGTCTTATATAAACAATTTGAGATAAAATATTATCGTCATTGCTGCTGTCAAGTATATAAGCCAGTTCTTCTGATATAGCAAGCGTTAACTTTGATTCTCCGAGTTTTTGAAGCATTATATCGGGGTTTATAACCTTTGAAAGCCTTTTCTTTAAATCATCAAGTTCATTGATATGTTTTGAAATTTCTTCGTTTAATATGGCACGTGAATCTTCTGAGGTTTCGTCTATCAAAGATTTAACCTGTGATATTTTTTGTCGTTTTTCTTTTATTTTTTTCAAAATATCAATACAAAGTTCATAAGGATCTAACTCAGGATTAATAATACGTTCAATGCGGGGCTTAAAATCAATCAGCCCGTCATCATCAATCATATTGTCTTCATTTTCAACTTCTTTTATAAATATACAGTTATAGAAAATATCTTCATCATTTTCAAGCTCTTGCATTGAATAAAGTTCCCAGCCGTCTTTTGACATTTCATTCAAAAGAGTTTCAAGTTTTTCGTTATCGTTATATGGTGAAGTTTTTATTGTATAAATATTTCTTGTCGGTTTTAACATTTTTAATCCTTTATAAACTGTTATAATTATAATAACATCTTTTATTTAAATTAAAAGAGTAAAAGCATGTTTAATTTATAATATACGTAACAGAACGGATTTATATTGAACAAAACGGTTTTAATAATCATATTTATTATTGCAGCTGTATTAAGACTGCTCTTTCTCGATAAAGCGGGCGGATTATGGTATGACGAACTCGTTTCTTATAATGAAGCCGTTCAAAATGATATTTTTTCCGTTATATCCTATACTTTAAAAACAGATGTTCATTTCCCGTTATATCAAATTTTTTTACATATTTGGAGTAATATATTTTCTTTTTCCGATTTATCTTTAAGGCTTTTTTCCGTTATATTCGGATTTTTAACTGTAGTAATATCTTATTTTGCGGGGAAAGAATTGAAAGATAAAAACTGCGGGTTGATTTGTGCTTCCGTTTTTGCCGTAAACAGTTTTTTTATATATTATTCACAGGAGGTAAGACTTTATTCGTTTCTTTTGTTTCTTATTACTCTTAACTTATTTAGCATAATTAAACTTAGAAATAACTTTAATGATAAAAAAAATTATTTATATTTTATTTTAAGTTCGTCAATGATTATATATACTCATACAATAGGTTTTATTTATGTTTTTGGTGTGTTATTCGGTGTTTTATTGTATTTTATTTTAAAAAAACAACATTTAAAAAAATTATTGTATTCGTATTTATTTATATTTCTTATTTGTCTGCCGATTTTCTTATTTATAATTTTTAATTTTGAAAAATATACTTCTCAAATAAACGGTTATTACTGCGATTATTCAAGTATTTTTATAATTTTTCAGGATTTATTCACTCCGGTACTTGAAAGTTTGTTGGATAATCCCTGTGGTTATTTTTCAAAATTATTTGCACATTTTTCTTTTTCTGTATTGTTTTTTATATTATTGCCGTTGTTGTGTGCAATTTTTGGTATATTTACCGCAATAAAAAAAGATAAATTCTGCTTTGTTTTAATATCAGGTTCAATGCTTTTTCTGCTTGCCGAAATAATTGCTTTTAAAATAACCGATTTTAAAATTCTGCCCAGATACGCTTCCGATATAATGCCTTCTTTATTAATTGTAATGTCTTACGGATTTTCTTTATTGAATGTTAATAAGTCAAAAGCAATTGTTGTTTTGTTTATATTTATCAATTTATTTTTTTTAATATTTTCACCTCAAGCAGCATATAAGCAGAACAGAAACGGATTTAAAATTTTAGCCGGAATGATTAATGAAATTCCCGTAAATAAAAATGATTACATTCTATTATGGAACAGACGTGAAATTTTAGATAAGTATATACCTTTTCAAACTTATAAAGTGAGTCTTTTAAAAGATTTTGCATATCGTTCGGAAACAATGCTTCAATATGAAAAAGATTTTAAATCCTGCAATTTAGATAAAAGAAAAAATATCTTATATAAATATTTTTATGACAATATTGTTCCAGAAAACACGGAACAATATATGAATTTTATAATCAATGATATGAAAAAGCACCAAAAATTTATAATAACCATGTATGATAAATTTGAAACATATAATAAAGAAGTCTTTAAAGAATTATTAAAAAATACAAATTTTTATGAGATAACCTCTTTTAATGATTTATTAACCATAAAGACATTAACTGATATAAAAAAATTATGTGATGAAAAATTGAACTATATTGAAACGAAGAAACAGTCCCCGTTTATAATAATTGTTTATGAAAAATGACCGAAGATTTCAAAAAAATCTTTCAGTTCCTTATAATAACCGTTTTTTAAAAGTATTCTAAATTTATTACAAGTCAAAGGAGCCATTGCTGCTATTGATGAAGGACATGAAAAATACCCCTGAACAAAACGTGCAAACAGTTCTGTAGGTTTTTCATAATATTTATTTAGTTTATTTATTCTTCGTGTAATTCTTGTCTGTTTTCTCTTTAAAGAGCAAAGTTTAATATAAATTTGAAAGGCTTGAGGCATTTGAGGGAAATCAGTTTCAATATTTTTAACACTGATTATTATTTCTTTTTTTACAAACCAACCTTTTATAAGTCTTATTGCATCATATTTTAAAAGATATTTTGCATCAGAGTTTTTTATATATTTTTCAAACGGAATAAATTTTTTAGAACGCTGAAAATCGGGGAAATCACGCTGAATAGCTTTTTGCATACTTTTTATTTTATCCGAGATTTCTTTTTTCGCATTTATAAATGCTTCAAGTTTCATATTTTTATCTGTTATATTTGTAACGCTGACAAGTTCTTTTTTTATTTCTTTTATATCTTTTGTATCAAATAAAACTTCAAGACTTCCGCCTTTTTTATAAATATCTTTTTCTATCTTACTGTGAATATAATGTGCAAACTCATGAACTAAAACTTCAATTGCTTTTTCTTCTTTTAATCCCGATGCAACATCAATTCGGTTATGCTGATATAAGCCGTTGTTTCCTCTGGCTTTTGTATTTGTTTTAACCTCAATGCCAAGACTTCGTAAATAATTAATAATATTACGCTTTGTTGCAGGCTTTCTTCTGTCATAACTCATTTTGACAAGGTATTCATTTGGAGCTTCTTTTTCTTTTTTCCTAAAAATATCAAAAATCATAAACTGCCTTTTAGCGTTTGATTATCTATCCAATTAAGATAATCTTCACTTCCCTCATCTATCGGAATTTTAATAATTTCGGGAACTTCATAGGAATGAAGTTCTAAAATCTTTTGTTTTACATTTTCGAAAAGCTCTGCTTTTGTTTTTATAATCATTAAAACTTCATTATCTTCCTGCAGCTTATTATTCCAGTTGTATACCGAAATTATATTCGGAATTATATTGCAGCAGGCGATTAATTTACTATCAACAAGCTCCTTCGCAATTTTTAATGCTTCTTCTTTGGCGGAAACAGTACAATTTATTATGCAATATTTCATATATTTATTGTATCACGTAAATAAAAAAAACAGTCAAAATTCCTTGTATTTTTAGTCTTCCCTCTTTTTTATACGGATAAAATGAAAAAACTTATAAAAATACTAAACTTGAAAAAACTTTAACGTGGATTAATCCTAAACTTTACGAAAAACTCGTCCGAACAAAAATTCACTCACACCTCATTTCATTCGGCTTATCACGAAATTTGCTCGGATATTTTAAGTTTGTGGTATGATTGAGGGGTTGAACTTTGATAATTTAATAAAGGGGCAAAGTAACCTAAATTTCTAAAGAACTTCGACACAACATTCCACTTCGATTTCGGTCGATAGTTCCGATAGGAAGGAGGTCAATTATGGAAAACATCAATTTAACATTAATTTTGCTTTTATTGATAATGTACATAATTAAAAACAGCTCTTACCGTAAACGATAAAAGCTGCTTCGATTTCTTAAATTAGGTTTGGTAGCTTGAGCAACTACCGCCCCGATATTATATATTATTACTCTTTTTCAAAATTTTTCAAGTGTTTTTTTAGGGGTTTGGAATAAATGTTTACATGTTAGCAATTCCGGTGTAAAAAATTGTACCCTACTGCTTCTTCTTTGGCGGAAACAGTACAATTTATTATGCAATATTTCATATTCTGATTTTATCTGTTACTCTTATTGATTTATGGTAACATAGAATTATTGAATATAACAAAATATAAGAATGATAAAGGAGTTAAAATGAAAATAACTGTTATTACGGGAAGTGCAAGAAAAAACGGCGGAAGTGCAAGATTGGCTGATGAATTCATCAATGGTGCATCGGAAAACGGACATGAAGTATACAGATTTAACTCGCATTTTAAAGATGTACATTTTTGTATCGGCTGTAATCATTGCAATATGGGAATGGATAATCCATCTGTACCTTGTGTATTTAAAGACGATTTTGCCGAACTTCGGGAAAATCTTTTATCTTCTGATATAGTTGTTTTTGCGACTCCATTGTATTATTTTGGATTTTCTGCACAAATAAAAAGGGTTATAGACCGTTTTTACAGCATTAATACTCAGCTGACAAACAAAAAAATGAAAGCTGTATTATTGTCTTCACAGCATGATACGGGAGAATATACCGTAAAATCATTACAAAAGCATTATTCCGCAATTTTAGAATGGCTGAATATGGATAATATCGGAACAGTTAACGCAACAGGAATTTCAAACGGTTCTGATTTAGATAATACCGACTACCTGAAACAAGCATATAATTTGGGTAAATCCATATAATTACAATTTTTGACAATAAAAAAACAAAATCGGAGAAGAATTATTGAGTGAATTATATAAATCTAATGAAGAACAAAGCTGTAATGTAAATAACATAAATACAAGATTAAATATATGGCAGAAAAAACTTTTGAATTTATCTACAAGTAACCCTTTGTTAAATTGTAAAATAAATAAAGGCAATCTTGTCGTTTTATGTCCTAATCCCTCAAAACTGGAAGATTTTTTGGCTGACGGTTCAAAAATAAGTTTAGTTTCTGCCGAAACGGTATTAGATACAAAAATATCTCCCGATTTAAGACTTTTAAACAGTGATAATGGTATTCTTCAAGAAAAAGCACTTAATGCATTGAAAGAAAAAAAATTACCGGTTAATGTTTCTGCCGATAAACTTAATTCGCAATTAATTGCTTTATACAGAAAAACGAAATCCATATTAGAGGACGGAGGAGCGAATACATTATATTTGGCAATCGGTTTTTTGAATTGGAGAAAAAATGATAAAACCGATAAAATTTATCACGCACCTTTAGTATTGTATCCCGTAAAGTTAGACCGTACATCAATTCAAAACGGAGTAAAATTATCTGCACATGAGGATGAATCAAGATTTAATACAACATTATCAGAAATGCTTAAACAGGATTTTAATATTGTTTTGCCTGATTTAGATAATGAATTGCCAACGGATGAAAGCGGGTTAGATATACAAAAGATTTGGAATGTTGTAAAAGAAGCTGTAGCAAATAATGACGGATTTGAAGTGGTTGAAGAAGTCGTTTTAGGACATTTTTCTTTTAATAAATATCTTATGTGGAAAGATTTAACGGACAGAACGGAAGAAATGCTCAATCATCCCATTGTTTCCGCCGTAATTGATAAAACGAAACAGTTTCCTGATGACGGGGATTTTATTTCTCCCGAAAAATTGGATGATTTATATAAGCCCGAAGATTTTTTTGTTCCTTTATCTGCCGATTCTTCTCAATTAGCTGTTATAGCGGCAGCCGATAAAGGAAAAAGTTTTGTTATTGAAGGCCCTCCGGGAACAGGTAAAAGTCAAACAATATCCAATTTAATTGCTCATTTAACTGCAAAAGGCAAGTCAGTTCTTTTTGTTTCCGAAAAAATGGCGGCACTTGAAGTTGTATACAGAAGACTGGAACAGATTGGACTGGGTAATTTTTGCCTGCAATTACATTCAAATAAAGCAAACAAAAAAGATGTTATTAATCAATTAAAACGCTCTTGGGAAAGTGTTTCAACGGAAAAAGACATAGAAAAAAAACGTAAAAATAAATCTAATGAACTTTTAAAAATAAGAAATGAACTCAACGATACCGTTAAAGAAATTCATAAAGAATATTCAAACGGATTGACTCCTTATCAAGCTATGGGTGTATGCATAAAAAACTTTGAATTTACTGATTTAATCCAATTTCAGTGGGATAATCCGAATGTTCATTCCATTAATGAATATAACCAAATAAAAGAGATTGTTCATAAAATTCAAATACAAACGGAAATATGCAAAAATTTGTATAATTTAAACACGTTTAAATATATTTCAAAAAGCGAGTGGGCACCTGCATTATCCGGTAATATCATTAAAGAAATACAAAGTTTAACTGAATTTCTGCCCGAATTATATAATTCCTGCAGTGAAGTCCTAAATGTATTTAATATAAATATTCCGAAAATAAATATTGATATAATAAAAAATATGTTTGAATTAGTTCAAATATTAAAAGATAAGTCTGTAAATACGGCAAATTATGCTTTTAAAGAAAATGCGGAAGATATAATTGACGCATTGGAAAACGGAATTATACAGATAAATAATTTAATAAAATTAAAAACACGGCTTCATTTTGATTGTCCTTTAAATATATGGAAAAAAGCAGACGGAAATGATTTAATAAAAAAATGGAATTATACTAACGGAAAAAATTTTATATCAGCCTCAATTGATAAATTTTTGATTAAAAACGAACTGAAAAAAGCAGGGGCAAAGGGTAATATCGTTATGCCCGATGATGCCCGAATTATTGTGGAAATGAAAGAGCAGGGTGATTACTTACTCCGTTTAAACGAACTTTTAAAAGATGTTAAAGTTTGGAATGAGGAAAATTCAAATATAGAAGAACTTCAAAATTCCGTTAATTTAGCAAAAAGATTATGGCGGATATTGGTAAATTTATCGAAAGATACAGCGGAACGAAATATTTTAAGTAAAAAATTAAATCAACTGTTAATAAAAGGCAGGGATTTTTTTAATTCAAACAAAGCTGTATATTCATTTGAAAGAAAATATACTGAATTTGAAGATAACTACCGTAAATTAAAAGTTTTATGCTCCGATAACAATGAAGAAGACATTTTGAAATTTGAAAAACTAAACACAATAGAATTATTTAACGATTTACTGAATGAAATATCGGAAAATGAAGGCAGTTTAAAGGATTGGTGTTATCTTCAAAAACTGAAAAAAGAAGCGGTAAAACATGATTTAAAACCGTTGATTGATAATTTGGAAAAATATTCTGCCGATAATATTGAAACTATCTTTTTTGTATCTTATTGCAGTTGGTTTATAAATACAATATTGACTAAAAATCAAATTTTAAAAGATTTCACAGGTTTACAGCATTCCGATAAAATAAAAAAATTCATTAAACTGGATGATGAAATTCAAAAACTGACAATACAATATATTCAAGCAAAATTATCGGAAAAAATTCCGGATAAAGACGGTAAAAATTTATCGGCGGAATGGAAATTATTAAACAGAGAAATGCAAAAACAAAGACAGATAAAACCTGTAAGAAAAATATTATCGGAAGCGGGAAATGCCGTTAAAACTTTAACTCCCTGCTTAATGATGTCACCGTTATCCGTTGCACAATATCTGCCTGTATCAAAAGAAGGTTTTGACGTTATTGTCTTTGATGAAGCATCTCAAATAACC
>CAJONH010000019.1 GCA_905235825.1 Candidatus Gastranaerophilales bacterium | reverse complement strand
TACTTCAATTAAAGAACTTTTAGATATCAATTTGGATTAAATTGTCTAATTTAATTTTTGTCCCCTTTCCATTCTCGCTGATTGCTTGATTTGTCGCCACTTTTCAGTCTATGCACAAGACAAAATTAGACACAAATTCCGCATATAGGACATATTAATAAGCTGATATCAACTTACTTCCGACCTTGAAAACTCAAACACCATGCCTGTTTTACCTAGTCAAGCCACAAAAAAAGCCGCAACAAAATGTCCTGTAAAAATATATCTGACGATGATTTTTTAAACAGAGGTATAAAAATTATAGAACTGGCAAAACGCACTTATAACTTATATCTCCAGCAAAATTGTAAAATAACACCTGTTTTGATAATTTGTAACACTACTTTTGATAATTTCTTAACATAAAGTAGGGTGGGAAGTGCTTTATGTAGTGCATTATAACCAATATAAAGAAACGTTCCCACCAAAACATAAATATGATATATTAACATTATGCCTAATTATTAACGTCTATTTTTAAGCCAATACAAGTATGTTTTTATAACAATGGTAACATATAACAGAAATCCAATATTGATAGATAATATTGAACTTTTGAAGAACGCAATAAAATATTCACATACGAAATTTGATTTTAACATTTTTGCTATTTCTATAATGCCTGAACACTTGCATATGATTTTAAAATTAAATAGTACTAATGATTACCCCAAAATAATTTATTCAATAAAGTATTATTTTTCAAAACACAAATGGACAAACAAGAACTTTCTGAAAGTAAAATTAAAAATGGCGAAAAAGGTTTTTGACAAAGAAGATATTGGGAACATATAATAAGAAATGAAAATGATTTATATAAATTCATTTTAATCCGATAAAACATAATATTGTAATTACATTTAAAGATTATAAATATTCAACATTCGAAAAATTTGTAAAATTAGGGTTGTATGAAGAAAATTGGTGTAATTTTGAAGATAAAAATAAAATAATAAAATTAAATTTTGAATAAATTTCGGTGGGAATAATTTGTATGAATTTTAACTGTAAAGAATATAAATTAGATAAAAAAATTCAAAATAAATCAGTAGTTAATATATTTTCGATTATTTTTTGCATGTTATGCATTGTTTTGGTAATTGATGCTAATGGAAGCAATATAACAATTTTTTGTCTTATTATCATGTTTTTCTCGTTATTTAGAGAGATAAGATTTTTTAGAATTATCAACAATCAAAAATATTGTAAATTAATATTAGATAGTAATAATTATCAAATAAAATTAATAGATAAAAATAATAATGTAATAAATATAGAAATCAATAATATCAAGAAAATACAAATAAAAAAAATTGCTAATCGACCTATTTGTGATATACTCTGTTATTCATTTGCCAATGTAGAATTTATAGGAAATGAATCTTATAATATAATTATTTCGGATGTAGATGATTTTATAAAAAATATAAATTTTCAAAATATTGTTATTACTGAAAATTGTAATTATAAATGTATGTCTAAATGGAAGGGTAAATCACTGCTAGACATAATAAAGAAGTATGTCCTATAACGAAACTGCCTGTAATCTTTTAATAACGTAACTTTTAAAAAATCTTTTGTCAAAGCTGCGGACAAAATTGAACACATTTTTTACCTTTCGGACTATTTAAAACTTGAAATTCAACCTGCTTCCGACCTTGAAAACTCAAACACCATGCCGGTTTCCCCGAAACCTGCCGCAAAAAAGCCACAATAAAATGTCCTGTAAAAATATAATTACAGTAAGCTATGATTATAACTTACCTTTCTCATATTTCGTTAATTTTAATAAATCTAATAAGAAATACCCCTGACACGACTCGAACGTGCGACGCCCTCCTTAGGACGGAGGCGCTCTATCCAACTGAGCTACAGAGGCATATTTATTTTTTCTTTCTTATTTCATTATACTACAAAATTTATTTTCATAGATATTTTTATTCTTTAATGAATATAAACTACTTGTATAAATTATTAGGTTTATGTTATTATTATGAAAGTTATGGAGTAGTGGCCGAGTAGGTTTAAGGCGGCACCCTGCTAAGGTGTTGTGTGGAGTAATCTGCACCGTGAGTTCGAATCTCACCT
>CAJONH010000018.1 GCA_905235825.1 Candidatus Gastranaerophilales bacterium | reverse complement strand
GTCACTCAAAATGCTGTTGTTCCTTTCAATGACAAATACATAGAACCCAAAATATTAATTGAACCTCTTTTAAGAGAAGAAATAAACTCAGAACCGATAAAAATAAATGTATATTGTTTTAATGCAAAACCTGAAATAATAATTAAATTACATGGAAATTTCGATGATGGTATTACAATATATGATAAAAATTTAAAACACTATCCTGATATATTTGGTTTCTCAGAGAAAAAAATTAATTTAGAAGCAGATTATTTTATAAAACAAACAATTGATTTATCAAAAAAACTAACAAAAAATTTTAAATTTGTACGTGTAGATTGGATGATTTATCAAAAAGAATTATATTTTGAAGAACTCACATTCACACCATATTCAGGGTTTTGCAAATTTAATGATAACAAAAATAATTTAACAACAGGTAAAATGATTAATTTAGAAAGAGGTTGATTGTGAATTACGATGAAATAGATAAATTATCTGAAAAAGAAATACTTGAACTATATAATGAAATAGTTGAAATTCCTAATAATACTACAATCGCTGATGAAACATGGTATATATGGTATTTAGATACAACAAAGTGTAGCGGCTGTAAATCCAGTTTTAGCTGTGCACGGGATAATTGTGGGGGTACAGGAAGAACTTCTTTTTGTTGGAATATTTTTTATGCTTATAGTAGAATCGGAAGAATGGTAGGATGTACATCTTTGACAGATGATGATGAAGTATGCGGAAAATACGTTAGTTTTAAGAATAATTAAACTATATTTACGTAGCATTTATGCGGAATTTATTTCAATTCCGCTTTTTTTACCATTACGATATAAATAAATTTATTTTACCGCAATAACTTCAATTTCAACCAAGGCATTTTTAGGAAGTTGTTTTGCGGCTACACAAGAACGAGCAGGTTTTGATATAAACGCTTTTTCATAAATTCCGTTAAATACCGAAAAATCATTCATATCAGCTAAAAAGCAGGTAGTTTTCACAACATCTTCATAACTAAAACCGGCTGAGGAAAGAAGTCCTTTTATATTCTTTAAAATTTGTTCCGTCTGATTCTCTATATTGCCTCCGACGAACTCGTTTGTTTCGGGATTTATTGCAATCTGCCCCGAACAATATAATGTACTGCCGCATAAATACGCTTGAGAATAAGGGCCTATAGCTTTTGGGGCTTTATCTGTATTAATTATTTTGTTCATCGGTATCTATTTCTCCCAATTTATTTTGAATTGCTTCTTCAACATCAGCATCAACAGTTTCGTCAGCCGAACCGTTTTTAGTATCTGTTACAACGATTTTATTTACGGCCATAACCGAATCATTTTCCATTAAGTTCTGTATTCTTACCCCCGTAGCAGGTCTTCCCTGACGTGAAATATCACTTGCTTTTATTCTTGATACTATTCCATTTTGAGTAACAACCATAATTTCATCATTTTCTTCTACAACGGTTAATGCAACAAGTCTTGAAGCTGCAGACTTGAACTTAGTTGCAATAAGACCTATTCCGCCTCTGTTTTGAGCTCTAAATTCAGACATTTTTGAGCGTTTTCCAAAACCATCAGAAGTAATAACGAGTAAATCAGCATCAAAGTTTTTCGGAATGATATCACAACCGATTATAGTATCATTTTCTCTCAATTTCATCGAATTAACCCCTCTTGCACTTCTGCCTAAAGGTCTTAAATCGTCGAGTGCAAATCTGATTGCCATACCGCAGCTTGTTGCAATAAATACTTCATCTGTATCATTTGCCTGTTTTACCCAGTTTAAAGTATCACCTTCTTCTAATCCTATCGCTATAATTCCGTTCTTCCTTATAGTCGAGAAATTATCAAGCCCTATTCTTTTTATATAACCTTTCTTTGTAAGCATTACTAAATTTGAATCAGGGGCAAAGTTAGAAACGGGAACTACGGCAGTTATTTGTTCATCTTGAGATAAAGGAAGAACATTTATAATAGGAAGCCCTTTTGCCTGACGTGAACCTTCGGGGAAGTCATAAACATTCAAGCTGTATACAGTTCCTTTATTGGAGAAAAATAATACTTTATCATGCATCATCGCTGTGAAGAAATGACCAACATCGTCATCTTCTTTTGTTTTTATTCCGCCCTTTCCTCGTGTTGCACGATTTTGTCTTTCAAATACATCAAGAGAAATACGTTTAATATATCCTTGTCTTGTAATAAATACAGCCATAGGAACATTAGGTGTTAAATCCTCGATAGTCATTTCATCTGCTTCGGGAAGAATTTGAGTTTTTCTATCATCCCCGTATTTTTCTTTATCTTCATTTAATTCGGTTTTGATAAGTTCAAGAACTTTATTTCTATCGGATAAAAGTTCTTCATATTCTTGAATTTTCTTTAATAAATCATCATATTCAGCTTTAATTTTATCCTGTTCCAAGCCCGTTAAACGTCTTAACTGCATCTCAAGAATTGCATTAGCCTGATCAACATCCAGTCCAAAGCGTGACATTAAGCCTACACGTGCTTCATCAGCCGTTTTAGATTTTTTAATAAGTTCAATAACTTCATCAAGGCTTCCGAGAGCAATTAATAAACCTTCCAAAATATGAGCTCTCATTTTTGCTTTTTTGAGGAAGAACAGAGTTCTTCTTGTAATAATTTCAACTCTGTGTTCAATAAATTCATTAAGAACTTCAAGCAAATTCATCAAGCGAGGCTGCTGTCCTACAAGAGCAAGCATATTAACACCAAATGTTGCAGTCAACTGAGTAAACTTATATAAGTTATTACGAACAACATCAGGTTTTGCATCACGTTTAAGCTCAATAACTATTCTCATACCGTCACGGTCAGATTCATCTCTTATATCGGAAATACCGTCGATTTTCTTATCTCTGACAAGCTCTGCTATTTTTGATATTAATACGGCTTTATTTACCTGATATGGAATTTCGGTAACCACGATTGCAGTTCTGGATTGTCTTCCTCCGCCTGCTGCTATTTCTTCAAAACTTGAAATTGCGGACATTTTAATCGAACCACGCCCTGTTGTATATGCCTTTCTGATTTCGGATACTCCGATAATACTTGCACCCGTCGGGAAATCAGGCCCCTTAACGTATTGCATAAGTTCATCAACGGTCAAATTAGGATTATCTATTAATGCAATAGTACCGTCTACTATTTCACATAAATTATGAGGCGGAACATTAGTAGCCATACCAACCGCAATACCTGATACACCGTTTAACAGTAACATCGGAAGACGAACAGGCAGAACAGAGGGTTCTTCTAAAGAACCGTCGAAGTTCGGAACAAAATCAACCGTTTCACAATCAATATCAGCAAGCATTGAGGTTGTAATTTTATGCATTCTTGCTTCGGTATACCTCATTGCAGCAGCACCGTCGCCGTCAACACTGCCGAAATTGCCATGTCCGTCTACGGTAAGATATCTTGTCGAAAAATCCTGAGCCATACGAACTAATGCTTCATAAACGGCTGTATCACCGTGGGGGTGATATTTACCTAAAACTTCACCGACTATTCTGGCACACTTTTTAAACGGTTTATCGGGAGCCATACCCAGTTCATTCATAGCGAACAAAATACGTCTGTGTACGGGTTTTAAACCGTCACGAACATCAGGTAAAGCTCTGCCTATAATAACAGACATTGCATAGTCTATATAACATTGTTTCATTTGTTCACGTATATTAACGGGAACAATTTTTCCATCCTCAAAAAAATTCTGCTGTACCAAAATACCGCCCCTTTATTTATATAATTAGTTCTCAATATTTAACGCATACACATGCTTATTATATTGTAGCATAAACAGACATGTGAATATAAGCAGTTATTTTCATTTTTTCATAAATTTAGAAATATCTATTACATTATTTACTTCTTGCGGAATGAAATATTCGCAAGTAGACCACAGTAAAGTTTCAGGTGTTTCAGCCGCATCCGGATTTAACTCTGCCTTTTTATTGCAATATCCTTTAACCATATTGTTAGTACCGTCTATTTTGGGCGAAAAGTAAGCACATGACTGGCATATTTTTATTCTGAAACCGTGCTGTTCAAGAATATCAGAAATATTTTTTACTGCATCACACATCCTTACATAACTTTGAACTGTTTCCTGTTTTTTATTTTTATACTTAAAAACAGCCTTTTTAAATCCTCCCTCGGAAATAAGTTCAAGAGTGCAGGTAAATATGCTTCTGCCGTTTGTCACATTAACGGGAACTGATATTTTTTCTGTTTTTAAATTTTCATTATTATCGTGTTTTCTTCGTTTAAAGAGTTTTTTAATAAAAGTCATTTCACTCAGGGTATCAGCCAATGTATAAAATGGACATGAAATTAAATATATTATTTGTTTCAGATAATATAAATTTGCTCTGTATAAAGAAACGGCAAAAGTAACTGCTAAAACAACACCAAAGAAAATTGCCCACGGGAAATTTTCAAGGAAATAATAATTAAGTGAATAAGTAGCAATAATTGCAATCATAGCAATTAAAATTATCGGATTTGGTTTAAATAAAGAAAACAGAAATTCTAAAAATTTCAAATCGTTCAAAGCTCTTAAATTGAAGCAATGGCAGAACAGAGAAACTTTAAACAGAAAATCAGGTCTTCTGACTTTATAATCAGCGGAAGAAACATAAGTTTTTACTGAAGGTGCAAACTTCGGAGGATATCCGACTCTTGTAAGAAGGAAAGAATATTTTAATTCCGAATTTGCGTCTTTAAAATCAATGCATTGAACTTTTTCCAAAACTTCATGTTTAATAACGGTAATATCAGAATCAATCGGAACTGCAAGTCCGAGTTTTGCACGTCCGTTTTTCATAATTCCGGTATTGTATTCATTTACATTAGCCCAAACTTTTTCGTGATATGCCGCATCTTCAAGAAAAATTTCCGTTGAACCGACTACAACATCATCTTCTTGGAGAACTTCATTGATATTTGCAAGAAAATCGGTCTTTACAATTCTGTCTGCATTAAGAAACACGTAAGCATCAACTTTTTTAAATGATATAAGATTTTCTAAAAGCCATGAAACAGC
>CAJONH010000017.1 GCA_905235825.1 Candidatus Gastranaerophilales bacterium | reverse complement strand
CAATGTGCTCACTTTTTAAAGTCGCCACTCTCAAAAATTCACTCACACCTCATTTCATTCGGCTTATCGTGAATTTTTGTTCGGACGTCTTAATTTTTCGGATATTTTTACTGCACTTTTAGTAACAGCCAGACCGCCTAAAGATGTTTCTTTTAACACCGGCGGCATTAGCTGCCCTGTTTGAACCATTGCATCAACAACTTCATCCGCCGGAATTTTTGATTCAATATCAGCCAAAGCCAGTTCGGATGCTGTTATTGCATGTACGGCAAGAAATGCATTTCTTTTTACACAAGGAATTTCAACCAGTCCTGAAACAGGGTCGCAGGTTAATCCCAATATATTTTTTAACGCAAGAGCTGCAGCATTTATTATTTGGCTTGTATTCCCTCCCGCTATTTGAACTGCTAATGCAGCACTCATAGCACTTGCAACTCCGCATTCTGCCTGACAACCCGCAACAGCACCTGCCATTGGCATTTTAGAAGATATTACGTATCCGATTGCACCTGCTGTTATTAGTGCGTTTATTTGTTCATCCATACTCAGATTATATTCTTCTGAAAGCGAAATCAATACAGCAGGAACTATTCCGCATGAACCTGCTGTAGGACACGCTGCAATTATATTCATTCTTAAATTTTCTTCTACCGTCGCAAGTGCATAACTTGTAATTTTTTCAAAAATATTTCCGAATATTGCTTTTTGCTTTTTATATTTTTCGGTTAGTCTTACACAGTCATCACCGCATAACCCGCTTATTGATTTTTGAGTTGAACATAATCCGTTTTTTATGGCAGATTTCATTGCATTTAATGTCTTTTGCGTTTTACTTCTTACTTCACTAACTGTTATATCGAAATCAAATGCTTCTTTTTCCTGCATTATTTCATAAATTTTTTTATTGTATTTTTCACAGGTTTGCAATAATCTTGCAAAAGTATTTAATGAATATTCCACATTATCCCTCTAACTTTTTTATATTCCTTACAAAATAAACATCTTTTACCGCCTGAATTTTTGCTGCGGTTTTATCCGTAACGGCACTGTCCAAACAAATACACATTGAAGCGGTTTCGCCTTTTGAATTTCTGTCGCAGTCAAGTGAAGCTATATTTATATTTTCTTCTTGAATTATGGATGAAACTTTTGATATCATTCCGGGTTTATCTTTGTAAAACATTATAAGAGTATTAAACTCACCTGAAATTTTAACATCAAAATCATCTATTTTTGTTATTTCAATATTTCCGGCACCGACTGAATTTCCTGAAATACACATATTAATATTTCCTTCGATAAAAAAATCAACGGCATTTGGATGTCTGTCAATATTTTCTTCAAATACATAAGAATAATTTATACATTTAGCTTCTTTAGTTTTAAAAATATTCTTAATTTTCGGACTATCCACGCCAAATCCTAAGAAACCTGCAAGCAATCCTTTATCTGTACCGTGTCCTAAACCTGTTTTTGCAAAAGAATTATAAAGTTTAAAAATAATTTTATCAGGAGTATCGGAATAAATATTCCTTGCCATTAAGCCTAAACGAACGGCACCTGCCGTATGTGAACTTGAAGGTCCTGTCATTATCGGGGATATTATGTCAAATAAAGACCGCTGTTTCATTATGTTTTCCTGTATACATTCTGCTCTTTATTGTATCATAAGAATTTAAGAGAGTATTAATTTACATTTGCATTTTTTATAAAAAAATTATATTATAAACTAACTTGAAGATAATAAACTTATGAATAAAATATTACTTTTTATACCGTGCTATAATTGTGAAAAAGAGATAACGAAAGTACTTGATTCTCTTATTGATTATAATAAATATTTTACTAAAATACTGGTTATCGACAACGGAAGCAAGGATAATACTCGTGACGAAGCCGTAAAATGGGCAAAAGAACATTCTTTTATGCCTATAGCCGTTATGTTAAACGAAAAAAACTATAATCTTGGAGGCTCACATAAAGCTGCATTTGAATATGCAATTAAAAATAGTTATGATTACATTGTTGTTCTCCACGGGGATAATCAGGGTGAAATATCCAATATCAGAGAAATACTTGATAAAGAAATATATACAAAGTATGATTGCTGTCTTGGTGCCAGATTTATGAACGGTTCAAAATTAATAAATTACTCGCCTGTACGAATTGCGGGAAATATTGCATTTAATATTCTTTTTTCTATATGTTTATTTAAAAAATTATATGATTTAGGCGGAGGTTTAAATATATACTCCGTTAAAATGCTTCAAAATAAATTTTATTTTAAATTTCCCGATGCACTGACATTTAACTATTTAATGACGATGGCTCTTGATTTTTATAAAACAAACTATATGTTTTTCCCACTTATCTGGAAAGAAGAAGGACAAATTTCGAACGTAAAAGTTACAAGTCAGGGATTTGATTTATTATTTAAATTGTTTAAATATTTACTAAATAAGAAACAATTTATAACCTCTGAACTACGCAGTGAAATAATTTCAGAATATAAATCAAATTGCATATATGAAAATTAAATTTGTCAAAAAATATAATTGTCAAGAAACCGCTGTTACCTGCTTGGCTCTAAAGAGCCACCGAAAGTCCGCCTCTCGCACTATATGCTACACAAGTTCTAACGAACATTGTTATTTGTTTTTATTAATTAATTTTCAGTTTTTTCTTGAGTAAAATTACTTTGAGCTTAAGCATCTGGGAACTCACCTGCATAGCAGGTGGATTAATTTCATTTCATTCCAAATAAAATAGGATTGGAATTATTCCAATCCTATTTTTTAATAGTTTTAATTTTAAACTATTTGATTTCAATAGTTGCACCTGCTGCTTCAAGTTGTTTTTTAAGAGCTTCTGCTTCTTCTTTTTTAATGTTTTCTTTAACAGGTTTCGGTGCACCGTCAACTAAATCTTTTGCTTCTTTTAAGCCAAGACCTGTGATAGCTCTTACTTCTTTAAGAACTGCAATTTTATTTGCACCTGCAGAAGCTAAAATTACGCTTACTTCAGAAACTTCTTCTTCTGCTGCTGCACCTGCTGCCGGAGCTGCTACCGCTGCTACTGCAACCGGAGCTGCTGCTGATACTCCGAATTTTTCTTCCATAGCTTTTACTAATTCAGCTGCTTCTAATAATGTTAATTTTTCAATTGATTCTAAAATTGATTCTACACTCATTTTATTTCTCCTTT
>CAJONH010000016.1 GCA_905235825.1 Candidatus Gastranaerophilales bacterium | reverse complement strand
CCAGAGGAAACGAAGTCAAAAGGCTGTGCATGAAAATTGGAAAATAAAATCAAATAATCAGCTGGATTGCCACGACACACAAAATGAAGTTGTGTCTAGCAATGACGATGAAAGCAGCAAGTAGGGTTGACTTTAGTCAACCAATTTATTTTTTTCCGCTTAATTTATAGCTTGTTGAATTTGGAAAAGAACTAAATAATAATGCAAAAAATATTTTGTTTTGTTTTATAATATCAGTAAAGGTAAGTTCTCACTATGAATAGCATAACAAATTTATATCCGCAATATCACTATAGTCAAGACAGAAGACAAAATAATATCCCCGTAGCGGTTGAACGCAGGAGCGGTAATGACAGAAGAAGCCAAAACCGTGTTGTTATGGATTCAAAACTCACACGTGATTTATATGAAGTAAAAGAACGTGTAGCAAAAATGGAAAATTTTTCACCTAAAGTATTAACTCAAAGACTAACAACTCAAAATCCTAATTTTGCATCAAAAAACAGCTTTACTCAAGATCAGTTTGTAAAAGCAGCAAAACCTGATATCAGTGAAATAGCAAGGCAGGAAGCTAAACTGCAGGAAAAAGCGGCTATGTCCCATAATGCGGGAATGATGGCAGCTGCACTTGCAGGTGCCATTGCACTTTCTTTTATGGGTGCGGCAGGTGCCGTAATCGCCTTCGGTTCCGCACTTTATATAGGCTCCCGTGTTTGCAAAAATATGATTGTTAAAGAAATAAAAGAAGATGAACAAGTCAATAAAAATTAAATAAAATATAAAAATTCGTAACTAAGCAGAATTACTTAGCCTGATAAAAAAGAAATACAAAACGCAGACCTTATCCTCGCTTATAAAAATTCTTTTTTGTAAACAATCCGAAACATTTTAACCATGACGGTAATATTCGCAATATAATTACATTATAATTGTATTAGAGTCGTATTATTCGGATAGAGGTAAGAAGATTGAAAACGGCTATATACCCCGGCAGCTTTGATCCTATTACAAAAGGTCATTTAGATGTACTGAAAAGAGCTGCCGACATATTTGATAAAGTTATACTTGTTGTATCCGTTAACGTTAATAAGAAAAATTTTCTTTCTACCGAAGAAAAAATAAGACTGATACAAGAATCTTGCAAGGATATAGAAAATGTTGAAGTGGACAGCTTTGACGGATTGACTATAGAATATGCCAAAAAAAGAAATGCAAATGTCTTAATTAGAGGGCTTAGAGCTGTTTCGGATTTTGAATATGAAATGCAGTTATCTCAAGCAAACAGTGCTTTATGCTCGGATATACATACGGTATTTCTTATCACAAAACCAAAATATAATTTTATTTCATCAGGTACAGTCAGAGAAATAGCTCAAATGAGAGGCGATGTTTCAAAATTTGTTCCGCCTCCGGTCGCAAAGTTTTTAGAGGAAAAATATACGAAAGGTTAATAAAATGGCAAAGTTAAGATTAACTCACTTGATAGATGAAGCAGATGAACTTTTGGATAATAAATTCCATATCGGGCCATATTGCTTGTTTATGAATACTGATGATATTCAGGATATTTTGAGCAAAATAAGAGCTATTTTGCCCGAAGAAATTAAAACAGCCGAGATGATTTTAAAAAGACGTGATGATATATATATGGAAGCTCAAAACAGAGCAGACCGAATAATCAATGAAGCTCAAACAAAAGCTGCAAGTATATTAAGCGAAAATGAACTCATAAGAGCCGTTAAAGAAAAGGCTGCAACAATTCAGGAACAGGTTAAAGACAGCTGCGAAGAAATGAAAAATAAAGCCAATGAAGAATCGGAAAATATGAGAAGAAATGCTTATCAAGAAGCAATGCATACAAGAGAAGGGGCTAAGGCTTATGTTGAAGAACTTCTTACTACGCTTGAAAGAGATATAGATAAAGTTCACAGACATATTAAAAGTTGTCAGGATTACATAATGCAGCAAAAAGAAACAGGCAGTCTTCCCGATAAACAAGAAGTTTACAGCGAATAAGGAAGATCGTAAACTTGGCTAACAAACTTATGAAACAGTCTGAATCAGGCATGCTAAAGCTCATGCCACAAAGTGTTGAAGCGGAAGAAGCAGTACTTGGTGCTATTTTAACAAATCCCGCTTCGATAGGGCGTGTTATTGAACAATTATCACCGGAAAGTTTTTATAAACCGTCAAATAAATCTATTTATAAAGCTGTTCTTGAATTGTATAAAAACAATGACCCGATTGATATAGTTACGGTTTCAGAACTCTTACGTGATAAAGACGAACTTGAGAAATCAGGCGGAAGAACATATATTAATGATTTGGCTCTTAATGTAACTACAACCGCTAATATTGAATATTATGCCAAAATAATTAGGGATAAAGAAATAAAGCGTGCTTTAATAAATGCGGGTAGTGAAATTGTTTCTGATGCTTATGAAAATGATGATACGGATATTGTGCTTGATAATGCTCAAAAACGTATTTTTGATATAGCCTCCGAAAATCAAACGGGGGATTTGACTCATATAAAAGATTTGGTTGTTGAAAGCTACGAGGAAATTGAAGAAAGATTTAACAATCATACTGATTTAACCGGTGTAACAACAGGATTTTATGACTTAAACGATTTAACATCAGGTCTTCAAAAAACGGATTTAATTATTCTTGCAGCACGTCCTTCTATGGGGAAAACAGCTTTTGCTCTTAATTTAGCCAGAAATGTTGCGATTGAAGGTAAAAAGCCCGTAGCTATATTTTCTTTGGAAATGTCAAAATCTCAGCTTGTTAAACGTATGCTTTGTGCGGAAGCCGAAGTTGAAATGTCAAGAGTAAATTTAGGCAATATGCAGTCGAGAGATTTTGAAAAACTCGTTAATGCAATGTCAACTCTTGCGGAAGCTAAAATTTATATAAATGAAACCAGTACTACAGCAACGGATATAAAAGCTCAATGCCGCCGGCTTTTAATGGAAGAAAAAGAACTTGGACTTATTGTTATAGACTATTTACAGTTAATGGAAGGCGGAAGCGATCCTAAAGACAGAAATCAATACATAGCGGCGATTTCCCGTTCATTAAAAATGCTTGCAAAAGAACTTAATGTTCCGATTTTAGCATTATCCCAGCTTTCAAGAACGGTTGAATCAAGAACCGATAAGCGTCCTATGTTATCCGATTTAAGAGATTCGGGTGCAATAGAGCAGGATGCCGATATAGTAATGTTTATATATAGAGATGAATATTATAATAAGGAAAATACCGAAAACAAAGGTAAAGCCGAAATTATAATCGCAAAACACAGAAACGGTGCAACAGATACGGTTGAACTCTTATTTCAGGCTCCTATAACTAAATTCAAAAACAAAACTAAAACAACAGAATTTTAATTTAAGATATTTCTATAATAGAAACTTTATTTGCTCGAGAAATTTCTTTTTTTGTAGCATCTATAAACTATAAATAAAATGGCAAAAAAATATTTATACAACATAATATACTAAACGTTGTAAAAATGTATATAATTATTTGCTTGTGTTATGATAAAAGAAATATGGAGAAAACTAATGAAAACAGCAAATCAGGATATAAAACCCGTAACAGCGAAAATAAATTCAAACGGAAACATAGAAATAGGCGGATGCGACCTTGTTGAACTTGCCAATGAGTACGGCACTCCTTTATATGTATTTGATGAAGCAACAATTCGTTCCATAACAAAAAGCTACAAAGATGCATATAAAGATTTTCCTAAAGTCAATATGATGTATGCAGCTAAGGCTTTTATGACAAAGGCAATTTGTAAAATTATGCAGGAAGAAGGTTTTGGACTTGATTTGTGTTCGGGCGGAGAAATATATACAGCAAAATCAGCCGGATTTGATATGTCTAAAACTTTGTTTAACGGTAATAATAAGTCTTATGATGAGCTGTGTTGTTCCATTGAATGTGGTATCGGCACTATTTCCGTTGATAATTTTTTTGAATTGGCTCTTTTAAATGATATTGCAAAATCACAAGATAAAAATGTAAGAATTTTACTTAGAATTACTCCCGGAATAGAGTGTCATACTCATGAATATATCCAGACAGGTCATTTGGACTCTAAATTCGGTTTTGATTTAACTCAAATTGATGAAGCTGTTGAACTTATTATTGATGAATATAAAAATCTTAATTTAGTCGGTTTGCATGCTCATACGGGTTCTCAAATATTTGAAAAGCAAGTATATTACGATGAAGTCGGAGTTATTTTTAAAGAAATAAGACGAATTAAAGATAAATACGGAATAGATTTACACGAAGTTAATCTCGGCGGCGGATTGGGAATTAAATATACAGAAGTTGATAAACCCATATCCGTATATGAAATGGCACAAAGCGTTATAGAAGCATTAGAAAAATATTCAAAAGAATATGATATTGAAACTCCCGTTATTTTTATTGAACCAGGAAGAAGTATTATAGGAACATCGGGTGTTACTTTATATACGGCGGGAAGCTCTAAGCAGGTTCCGAACGGAAGATTATATCAGGCTCTTGACGGAGGAATGTCTGATAACGCAAGACCAAGCCTTTACGGTGCAAAATATACCGTAGAAATAGCTAATAATCCCAACGGAATTTCCGATGAAAAAGTAACACTTGCAGGTAAACACTGTGAATCCGGTGATATTCTTGCTAAAGATATTATGCTCCCTGAAATAGAAGAAGGCGACACTATTTGCTTCTATGATACAGGTGCTTACGGATATTCCATGTCAAGTAATTATAATCGGCTTTTAAAACCTGCCGCAGTACTTGTAAATAATGGAAAATCTGATATTATAATAAATAGGCAGACTTATGACCAATTGATTGAGTCTGATGTAATTCCCGAAAGATTGAAATAAAACTCGGATAAAAATAGACATCTCGGTAAAGGCAATATGCTCGAAAAAATACTGGAAATATATAACGATTTATTTACCCGTGCTCAGGCAGGTGTTGCTGAGTTTTCCTGGAATACTGCAATACAGTTGCTGCTTATATTTTTAATTGTCATATATATTTATATAAAATTTATAAAAAATACTCAAGCTGATAAACTTGTAAGAGGTATTTTTATCTTTATTATTGCAACATGGCTTTTTAGCTGGATTTTATTTGCACTTGATTTACAAATTCTCGGTAAAATTGCACAGTATATTTTAACAGGTTTATTGTTCTCTATGGTAGTAGTTTTTCAGCCCGAACTGCGAAAATTGCTTGTACATTTGGGGCAGACTAAATTTGTCGGTCAGAATATTTTCGTTTTGAAAAATACGGCAAAAGATGAGCATAGAGCTATTCTTGTAAAAGAAATAACAGAAGCTGTAAAATATTGCAGCAGAGTTAAAAGAGGTGCTTTGATTGTTTTGCAAAAAGAAGATAATTTGTCTTTTTACAATGAAGTCGGAACTATAATTAATGCTGAAGTTACTGCAGAACTTATTTTAACTATATTTTTCCCGAATACTCCTTTGCATGACGGTGCAATGATTATTCATAACGGAAAAATACTTGCCGCAGGCGTGCTTTTGCCTTTAACCGAAGACCCGAAATTGAGCTGGAGATACGGAACAAGACACAGAGCCGCAATTGGTGCAAGTGAAATCTCCGATTCTGCTTGTATTGTAGTTTCGGAAGAAACGGGTGATATATCTATAGTAATTGACGGTATATTAAGAAAATATGATGATATAACCAAATTTAAAGAAGATTTGGAAACTTTAATCGGAAAGAAAAATTTAGAAAAACATGATAATATGTTTTTCCATAATTTGTTTAAGTTGGGAAAGAAGTAAATTTAAAATGAATCCTATAGAAGTAATAGAAACGGAAAAAGTTTTTGCAGTATTGAGAATGCAGGATACCGAAAAGGTTAAACAAGTTATTAATTCGTTATATGACGGCGGAATAAAAGTTATTGAAATTGTTATAGAAACACCTCAAACAGTTAAAGTTATAGAGGATATAACAAAACTTGATAATCGTCCGATGATAATGGCCGGCGGTATTATTACGCAAAGGCAGGCTCAAATCGCAATAAATTCGGGAGCTGATGTTATTGTTTCCCCTGTCTTCCAAATGAATTTGGTAAGATTATGCAAAAGCCAAAAAATACCTTTGATTATGACTGCAACAACTCCAAATGAAGCATATTCGGCTTGGATGGCAAGAACTCAATTAATAAAAATTTCACCCGCAAATCCTATGGGTGGAGCTGAATATATTGAAGATATTTTGCGTCCAATGAAGTTTTTAAATGTAATAGCGGCAGGCAGTATAAAAACGGATGACATTCCTGCTTATTTACAGGCAGGTGCTAAAGCTGTCGGTATAGGAAGGGCATTATATAAAGATGCTGATTTAACCGAAATTACAAAACGCTCAATAGCGGTTTGCGATAAAGTTAAACAATTTAAATAATCAGCCGGTTTTATACTTCAATCGGTTCTTTTATCATTAATTCTCTTGCTTTTGCAGCAGTCTTTTTTAAGTGCCTGTAATATTTTGTATCTTCATTTGTCATTGCACTTTGCATGCCTGCATCTGCAATTTCGCTTATTTGACTTAATAAATCAGCAGTTTGTAAAATACTTCCGTATAAAATACCTTCATCAACAGATGTAACCGTATGTATTAATTCTTGCCAGTTTGACATGCTTGAAGAATTAATACTGTTCATTAATACCCAATTATATGCTGTTTGTGCTCCGAATTTTCCGAACTTATCAGTATTGGAGGGTAAATCCAGCCTTATTTCTTCATCCTTTAATAGTGATGATTCGTTTATCATTTTCTTTATACAATCTGCTCCCTGACTGCAATTTATATCATTTCTTTCTTTTAAATCATTATTTTGCAGATAATTTTCTATTGATTTTAAACCTTCCAATTCACTTACCAGTGTATCTTTTGAAATTAATCTGACAAATTGTACCTGTGCTTCGTGTAAATCTCTTTTTACTTTTTCGGGTTGATTTTTCTTTATAAACTTTTGATTTTCATTAATAGCTCCATAAAGATTATCTTCCAAAAACTTCATATTTTTAGCATTATTTATATCATTTTGAATAGTCTTTATTTTTCGTTCTTGTTTATTTTGTGCTTTTTTCCCTTTTATCGAAGCTGAAAGTTCTTGTTCTTCATATTCCAGTTTTTGTATATATGTATCTATATCTTTAGCAGGCATTCTTTTTTTAAATTCTTCCACAATTGCAATATTATCTTTTAAAATAACAGTTGGAATGGTTTGTTTTGCCTTTAATGCTTTAATAAGTTCTTCAGGTGACATTTGTACATTTTTTTGCTGTATTATACTTATTTTATTATATTTTTCATTTAAGTCGGATAATTCACTTTGTAATATGTCTGCATCAGCATCAGGCTTAGACAGGTTTCTTGCATAATTAAGCATTTCGGTATAATTGTTAAATGAATTTATTGATTTACCAAGCATTTTCATTTTTTCACAGACGGATTTTTCAAGCCGTTCTTTAATATTTTCCGTATGTTTTTCAGGATTACCCGTTAAAAGAGAAAAATCGGTTGAATTATCAATTTCATTTTCCTCGGTATTTACATCTGTTGCAACTGCTCCTGCAATAAGTGCAAGTGTTTCAGGGGTAATATCTTTCATTTTTCCGCTTGATATCATTTCAACAAGAGGTATTGCATTATATCCTTTTACTTTTGATGCCATTAATCCTTTATCGGTTAATTCATATCCACCGTTTATTTCGGTTAAAAAATTTCTTTCCTTTAGCAGCTGAGTTTTTTTCATACTGTTATCAATCAGCTTATTAATATTATTTTTAGAAATTTCTTCATTATTATTGAATGCATAAAAACTTTTTTCAAAAATATTTTTTAGTTTTTCGCTTTCAGCATTATATTTGTAAAATCCGCATAAAAATGAATAATCCGGATTATATTGACTTTCCAAATGATTACATTCGGTTGTTTCCAATTCTAAAAAGTCCATTTCCGATGTTCTATCCGTAGGCATTGTATAAACATATCCTTGAGTATCAATACCTCTGCGTCCTGCACGTCCTGCCATTTGTTTAAACTCGTTAGCGGTTAATGTTCTCATTTTATATTCATCATCTTCATCCGAATCTGAAGGTTTATAAGGGCTGGAAATTACTACCGTTTTAGCAGGCATGTTTATTCCTGCCGCAAGAGTTTCTGTTGCAATTACTGTTTTTATCAATTTCTTTTGAAATAATTCTTCAATTAATTCTTTTTGTGCGGGAATTATTCCTGCGTTATGTATTGCATATCCGTTTAACAGTGCATTTTCATTTAAATCTTCACCGATATATTTTTCATTTTTTCTTTTATTTAAAATTTCTTTTATTTGTTCTTTTTCTGTATCATTCGTCAGACTTTTGCTTTCTTTTCCCAAATAACCGAGCAATTCTCTTGAAAATTTTCTGCTGAATACAAAAAATATTGCAGGAAGCTGTTCTTCATTACTAAGTTTATTTACTGCATTTTTATAGTCGCTTAAATCAGGTTTGGGAGAATATTCTTCCATTGAATCATAGTCAAAAGTGCCTGTTCTTGCCAATTTCCTTTGAATCCAATCTTCTGTTTTCTTATATGATTTAGTTTGAAGACAGTCAAATTTCAATGGTACGTGTCTTGCTTCAGATGGCATGGAAATTAATTTTACATTGTTATCATTTAATGAACCAATCCAGTCTTTAATATCTTCAGGATTACCTATTGTTGCACTTAATGCAAGAGTTTGAACATTTTTAGGAGTATATATTAAGGAGTCTTCCCAAACATTTCCCCGTGCAGTATCACCAAGATAGTGAAATTCGTCAAATATAACAGTTCCAAGGTTATCCATTAACGGATTTTTATTCCCGTAAGCATTATCAATTGCCATATTTCGATAGACTTCCGTAGTCATTATAACTATCGGAGCCTGTGCATTTTCACGTCTGTCGCCCGTTAGTATACCAACATTTTCATCACCGTATACGGCTCTGAATTCATTTAATTTTTGATTGCTCAAGGCTTTTAACGGAGTTGTATAGAAAGTTGTTTTGCCGTCTTTTATATTTTTTGTTGCCGCATAATGTGCTATAGCTGTTTTTCCCGTACCTGTCGGGGCTTCTACCAGTACACTTTTTCCTTCATTTAATCCTTTTCCGGCTTCTATTTGGAATTCATCGGGGAAACATCCTTTGGGAAGTTGAAAATAGTTTTCTTTTAATGTTTCATGAAATGGTCTGTTACCGAAGGAAACAATATCTCTGCCCAAATAAATATTATTTATCGGAATTGAAACTGTTGTTTGTTTTATATCTTTATTCCGATTGCGTTTTAAATTTTCATATTGATGTATGTTTGTAATATTTGTAATATTTGCTATTTTCATAATCTTCCACTTCTTTCCGAAAATTTAAAAAAGCGAAAAAATTTTTTTTCGCTAATAAATTTATCATGTTAAAAAATTGTTACACCATAGGATTGTGAAATCAGATTAGATAATACTCTTACTTTTTTGCACGGTGTAAAGTAACGGCAAGCAGGGTTTACTTTAGTCAACCGATTTATTTTGGGCAGACTACAGGCTGCACTTGCCATGTCATTGCGAGGAACAATAGCACATTAGGTGACGAAGCAATCCAGGGGAAACGAAGTCAAAAGGCTGTGCATGAAAATTGGAAAATAAAATCAAATAATCAGCTGGATTGCCACGACACACAAAATGAGGTTG
>CAJONH010000015.1 GCA_905235825.1 Candidatus Gastranaerophilales bacterium | reverse complement strand
TGTACGTCAGCATCAAGCGGTAATACAAATCAGTTTTGCATCAACAGAATGTTGATTAATGCGGTATATCAAAAAATAACGACAACGAATTACTTTAATGTGAGCGTATCGTGAGCAGCCCCCAAATTACATAACAAAAAAGGAATAAAAAATGAAATACGCAAAACTTGAAAATGGTGTTATAACCTTTGCACCAAAAAACAAAGGAAGTTTTCTAAACTACGATTTAAATATAGAAGAAATGACAAAAGACGGCTATAAGCCTTTTATTGAAGCAAATAAGGAAAACAGTGAAAGCTATACTATTTCTTATAAAGAAACAGAAAATGAAATAAAAGAAATTCTAACTGAAATAATTCCCGAAGCTGTTGATGAAGAAGCACAAAGACGGAAGTATCTAGATAATTTAACTTTAACATCAACGGATGTAGAAAGGGCTTTATACAAAGCTAAAAAAATCAACTTTGAGGATTTAAAAGGAATAATAAAAGAGAAAGCACCCGAAATTGACATTAAAGAAATAGGAATTGAACTAAGGGCGGGGATATTTGAGCGTAAAAGCCCGTATATAAATCAAATCGGAGCATTACTGGAGTATACAAGTGAAGATTTAGATTATTTATTTGAGAATAAGAAACTGCCGGATGTCATTACGAGTATTAAAAACATTTCAGACGACGAAGCAAGCCAACCGTTTGAATTAATTAGTGAAGATGAAATACCATTTTAGATGATAGCAAACAGGGTTGATTTTTAGTCGACCAAGTATAAAAAACGATAAGAAAACTATGTTAGCGAAGAAAAAGCAAAAAGAAAGGTGAGAGAAAATGAGTATAAAAGAATTGATAAAAAAATTCAAAGATAAAACACAAAGAGTAATAGAAACATTAGAGAATGCAAAAAATTTATACGGAGAATATTTAAAAGGGGAGGAGAAGAAGGGGAGATTAGATGAAGTTATGACGAAGTGGGTAACGGAGCAGGTAGAAGGTGATAAAAAAATAAAGATGATAACAAAGTGGATAATAAAGAGGTATATAATAGTGCAGATACCGTATATAACGCAAATGATATTTGACTTAATAAAAACGAGAGTTGAGGGGATAACGGAGTAAAAAGGAATAAGGAAATAATTTAAAGGGTATTAAATTAAGGATTCAATTAATATTTAAAAGGGCAATAAAAGGTAAAAAAGGCAGGGGAAAAAATAAAACGGATATAGAAAAAAGAGATAAAGTATAGAGAAAACAAATATATCTAAAATATATATATAACAAAAAGAAAAAAGAGAAAGAAAGATTAAGAAATATGAAGAAAATAATATATAAAGGATATATTCAGAAATATCGAATAGAAAGAAAAAATTCTAAAACTCCGTGCAATTTTTCCAAAACTCCGTGACACGTTACACTGAACTTTTATCTTTGTACTTTTCTGTTATGAAAAGCAACAAGGCATTTAACCTTAAAAACATTTTACCACCTCCCCTCGTCCAATTTCCTTGCTAATCGTGTGTAACGGGTTTGGTGTTGATGCCCCTGATATGTTAACAGATAACGTATCATTTTAATTAAACTGCATTTTTAATTATTTTTCAAGTATTAGAAAGAGTTTTTATGAAAACAGCAGTAAGGTATACTCTGCCTGAAGGCAGTATGACTATGGTTCATATCTTGTGTAAAATTGTATATAAATTTATAAATTATTAATTTTTAGAAACAAATACTTAAAATGTAATGTTTTCATGTAAAAATAATATGTGGTATGAGAATAGGTCTATGTTAAATAAAAAGGTTAAATCGATAATTTTGGCAGCGGGCAGAGGAACAAGAATGAAATCTGAAATGCCGAAGGTGCTACATACTATTTTTAATAAACCCCTGCTAGCTTATGTTATAGATGCCGTCAATGCTACGGACAGTGTTGACGAAAATTTTGTAATCGTAGGACATGAAGCAGATAAGGTAGAAAATTTTGTAAAATCAAATTATTCAAATGCAAAATGCGTACTTCAATCTCCTCAGCTGGGTACAGGTGATGCAGTTAATAAAGCAGCTCCTTTCTTAAAGGGTTTTGACGGTTATGTAATTGTAGTCTGTGGTGATACTCCTTTAATAACGCCTGAAACTATTAATGATTTTATTGAATTTCATAATAATAATCATGCCGATTTAACCGTAATGTCTGCTATTTTTGATAATCCGAAAAATTACGGCAGGATTATTCGTGACAGAAGTAAAAAATTTGTGGCTATTGTTGAAGAAAAAGATGCAACTTACGAGCAAAAAGCAGTAAAAGAAGTAAATGCGGGTATATATTGCATAAATTGGAAGACTGTTTCTCCTGCTTTTGACTGTTTAAAAAATAATAATGCTCAAGGTGAATATTATTTAACGGATATTGTGAAATGGTCGGTTGAGCAAAATTTAACGGTTCAATCTTATATTTTGGAAAATAATGATGAAATATTCGGAATAAATTCAAAATTACATTTAGCTCAGGCAGCTAAAATTTTAAATAAAAAATCTTTATTAAGACTTATGGAAGCAGGTGTACAAATAACCGATATTGACTCTACCTTCATTTCTCCCGAAACAACAATCGGTTCGGATACTTTAATTCTTCCGAATGTTTATATAACAGGTAAAAATACAATCGGAAAAAATTGTAAAATAGGGCCTTTTGCTCATATTCGTGACGGTGCTGAAATAGGAAATAATGTCAGAATAGGCAATTTCGTAGAAATAAAAAAATCGGTAATTAAAGATAATACAAATGTATCGCATTTAAGCTATATAGGCGACAGCGAACTCGGCTCAAGAGTTAATATAGGTGCAGGAACTATTACGGCTAATTATAATCCGATAACAAAAGTAAAAAGTAAAACAATAATAAAAGATGGTGCAAATACAGGGTCAAACTCCGTATTGGTTGCACCTGTTACAATAGATGAAATGGCATCAATAGGGGCAGGAAGCATAATAACAAAAGATGTTGAAGCATATTCACTTGCAATAACACGAGCTCCGATGAAATGTATAAAAAATTGGGTAAAAAATAAAATAGAACAGTTTTCAGGGAAAACAGGAGAAAAATAATTATGATGGAACTGGAATTAGCATTCCCTCAAGGAAAAAAGACTATCAATCCTACTCATGATATAAAACTTTTTGCAGGACGTTCAAATATGAAACTTGCAGAAGAAATTGCAGAGTATTTAGGTACTACGGTAGGGCCTATGATAGTTAAAAACTTTGCTGACGGTGAAATATATGTTCAGGTTCAGGAAAGTATTAGAGGTGATGATGTTTTCATTGTTCAACCTGTTTGTAATCCCGTTAATGAAAATCTTATGGAGTTATTAATAATAATAGACGCATTTAAGCGTGCCAGTGCAAAGTCTATTACTGCTGTTATTCCTTATTACGGATATGCAAGACAGGACAGAAAAACATCGGGCAGAGAAGCCATAACCGCAAAATTGGTTGCCGATTTGCTTACAACAGCAGGAGCTGACAGAATTTTGGCAATGGATTTACATACGGGACAAATTCAAGGCTTTTTTAATATACTCGTTGACCATATATATGCAACAAATGTTCTTGTGGATTATGTAAAAAAACTGGAAATACCAAAAGAAGATTTGGTAATAGTAAGCCCCGATATGGGCGGAGTTGCTCGTTCAAGATATTTTGCCAAACAAATGGGCAACAGTCCTATGGCAATCATTGATAAAAGAAGAAATCGCCACAATGAAGCTGTTGCGGTAAATATTATCGGTGATATATCCGATAAGACCTGCATTATGTTTGATGACATTATAGATACGGCAGGTACAATCTGTGGTGCAGCTCAATTATTAAAAGATAAAGGTGCAAAAGATGTTTATGTTTGTGCAACTCATCCAGTATTTTCAGGGCCTGCACTCGAAAGACTCGAAAAAGCACCTATTAAAGAAGTTGTTGTTACAAATACAATTCCTTTGAATAAAGAAATTTTACCCGCAAAAATAAAACAGCTAAGCGTTGCTCCGCTTCTCGGAGAAGCTATTTCAAGAATTCACGACGGAGAATCCGTAAGTTCTCTCTTTGGATTTGAAAAAGAATACGATAAATAAATATGCTTTTAATCCGATTTTCATATAATTGTTAACTTTTGTAAAGAATATATTTTTTTTATATACAAATTAGACAATTTTCACTTACAAAATTACTTTATATAAGTACGGAGATTAAATAATTTTATAACAGGAGAGAAGCATAATGGCAAGAGTACTTATTTCAATGCCCGAGAATTTTTTAGGAGAAATCGACAAGGTTGCAAATACGGAAAATCGAACAAGAAGTGAACTTATCAGAGAAGCATTAAGAACTTATATACATAGAAATAAAGTTCGTGAAAACGCATTAGCAGTTAAAAATGCAGCATTATTGGATACGCTATTAGACTAATAAAAAATCTATAATAATTTTGGATATTTTGGGGAGATTAAACATTAAAAAAAGAGGCAATGCCTCTTTTTTTATTATTATTTTTTATAATTTTCAAATCGTTTGTCATATTCTTCAGCAGCAAGTGCTGCTTCTTCTTTAGTATATTTATATGATGAAAGACTTATCATTATTCTTCCTTCTGATTCTTTCATAAGTTTTTCTTTTATTTTATAAGGGTATGTTTCATTTCCCTTTAAACCTCCGTTATGAATTTCTTCAATTATATCGTTAACATAAAGCTGACAATATTGAGGAATTTTGGGAAATCTTTTTATATAATCCGTAAGCTGCATATTTTCTCTATACCTGTTACCGTTTGCACAGGTTAAAAGAAAATTTCCTATAGTATTCAAACCGCCTGATGATGCAGGAGTTATATGTTCTATAGAGCCTGTTGAAGCAATAAAAATTCTTCTTGTAATTTCCTCTTGTTTTCGTTTGGAATATTTAACTATAAATGCATTTTTACTGCTTTCGGAGGTTGGAAGGAACAGTGCCTTATTTTTTATATTATTAAAAATTTCTTTTTCATTATTATTAGGAGTTATTTCATCAAGAGAATTTAGGAATAATTTTCTTTTAAACGTATCTCTTTTGGAATCGCTTATAATTATTTGTCTGCACTTTGTGGTTTTTGCACGAAGTTTTAATGCCGTAGAAATACTTAATTTCCTGCTTAATCTGTCTACTTCATCAAGGACTTCAAATTCTTCCAGTTTAAGTTTCATAAGACTGTTTGCACTTATCATCTGCAAACAGCTTTGCAGATTATCATTAGGATTAAGATGTGAAAATTCCTGAAAAATACAAAATAATGATTTTTCTGTCGGCAGCATATTTTTTTTATATTTAAAAAGAAGTTCAACAGCATCAACTGAATTTTTGCATTTTTTTAAACATTTTTCAAAATCTTTTAAGGCACTGCCGGAAATAATTTTTATTCCACGATAAGGACAGGTTATATTTTGAAGTTTTCTTAAAGGCTTTCCCTGCGAAGTTGTTCCCTCATAAGGTATATCATAATAGTATTTCAAATAATTTTCCCGTGTTAATTTTTTTGGTTTTTGCTGCATAATTGTTTATTTTCTCATTTCAAAATTTTAATAATAAATAAAAAGATTTATTAATAATATTATTATAAAAATATTTGTGATAAAATGAAGAAAAATGTCCGGGTGGCGAAACTGGTAGACGCGCATGATTCAGGTTCATGTGTCTTGCGACATGTGGGTTCAAGTCCCGTTCCGGACATTTTTTTAATTTGTTAATATTCTTAATTATTAAATATCAGCAGTAGGGGGCTGTCTAAAAATTTATTATTATATTACACGGTAGACTAAAGTCTACCCTGCATACTTTAATGTGAATATTTTTAAATATAAATTTTAAGGGCGGTATTTTGAAATTTCTTCAAAATATCTTTCAAGTGCCTGATAACCGTTGTACATCTCATTAGAGATATTTAAATATCTTGAAGCGGCAAGATATTTAAGTTCTTTTGCTCTTATCTGTATTAACTCATCGGCATCTTTCTTTAATGCTGCTTCAAATGACATTGACCAGCGTTTAAGATATGAAAGCTCCTCATTTATTTGTTTTATTGTGGAAAATTCTAACGGATTAAAATCATACTTTGCAAGTAAATTTCTTTCCTGATTAGAAATTTTTAATTTAACAACAGGTGAACCGTATATTTTTTTTATAACCATATAATTATCGGCAACACGTCTGTGTGATTCCGGTACTTCGCCTCGTGCAATCATTGCCGAAGTCGAAAGTGAACTAAATCTGTCACTGTTACTTGAAAGCGAGCTTAAATTTGTCGTGCTTTCCAATAATAATCTATTATTTTTATTAAATGCCGAGCTGCTAATTTTCCCATCTCCCGCCAGTGTAACCTTACTCCATTATGATAAAACTTTAAAAAATATTTGTCATGTATTTCAATCGTATATTAAGATTTTTTGTCAAATAATTTACAAAATTAAACTTTTTTAATAATTATTGACATTGACAAATTATACTTTAACCATATATTCGGTTGGTTTTCAATATAAACATGCCTGAATTAAATAATATATTTTACTCTATATTTTGGATTTTATAATGGCTGATATGTAGTATAATTTTGATGATTATAAAGGTAGAAATAAAATGAGCAATAATTATCCGCTTGCAATAGATTCAGAACTTCAAGCATCCGTAAATTATTATTATATTATCTTTGAACTTAAAGATAAAAAGTATGCAATTAATATTCAAAATGTTGTTGAAGTAATTAATATTCCGCAGGTTGAAATTCCTGAAACAACACCGGAAGGCATAATAGGACTGTTTAATTATAACGGAACAATGATTAAAACAGTTGATTTATGCCCGTTTTTGGGATTTCCGACATCCGAATTTTCTCTAAATAACCGTTTAATTATAGCCTGTGTTAATAATGAATATTTTGCTGTTCATACCGAAAATATTGAAACCATAACAAAGTTTGATGAAGAAAATTTGCAGGATATACCATTTTCTGTTGAAAATTCGTTATTAAAACAAATTTATAAATCGGAAAACGGAAGCATTAACATAATAGATTTCAATGCTTTAGTGGAATTAATTTCCGAAAAAAATAACAAAAGAAGCAAAATTAATTATGCTTCTTTATTCCCGGTTGATGAAAAATCAACTCAAATATTAACTTTAAGAGCAAAAAACCATACCGTGCCGCAGGAGGCTTTTGTATTTCCTTCCAATACTCAAACCGTTAAACAATTTATTTTATTTATTATGGATAATCAAAATTATTTTATGGATATAAAACACGTAAAAGAATTTATATCTTTAAAACGTGTTAATATAACAAAATTACCATACACATCTGATTATATTACGGGGATTGTGAATGTTAAAGGTGAATTTCTTGTTGTTTTTAATTTAAAGAAATTTTTAAATCACGAATGTACTGAAAAGGATAATTACAAAGGCTGTAAACTGATTGTTGCCGAAGGCCGGAATTTTAATGTCGCATTCCTCGTAGATGATATTAAATATATCAGAAGTCTAAAAGATGTTCATAAATCTAAAATATACTCCAGCAGTAACAATTACATTTATGCTGAATTTATGGAGGACGATAAATTATATAACATTTTAAACTTTGAAGAAATTATTAATGATGAAAGGTTATATATTAATATTGAATAAGTTTTTAATGCTGATGTAAATTTGTTTGTAAATATATCAATTTTATTATTAATTTTTTTTGACTATTATACTTAATTGTTGTTTAATAAGAGTGTCCGGATATGTGATTAAAAAACATGTACATAAAAGAACTTGAAGTAGATAATTTTAAATCTTTTGCAAATAATGTTACCATACCTTTCCGTAAGGGATTTACAACTATAGCAGGCCCGAACGGTTCAGGAAAAAGCAACATTATAGACAGTATTTTATTTGCACTGGGATTAGCGAGTGCAAGAAATTTACGCATGGAGCAATTATCCGACTTCATTTCCACTCATACCAACAAAAATGAGGCTTTTGTCAAAGTTGTTCTCGAAGGTGAAAATAAGGATGAAGAAGAAATTTCAATCGGAAGAAAAATTCGTAAATCCTCGCAAGGGTATAACAGTGTTTATTATTTAAATGATAAAGTTACAACTTTAGCTGAAATTCTTGCAAAACTTGAAAAATACCGAATTACACCAAACAGTTATAATGTAGTTATGCAAAGTGACGTTATGAGCATTACGAATTGTTCAAACACCGAAAGACGTAAAATTATTGATGAAGTGGCAGGTATTGCCGATTTTAACAGAAGAATAGATAAAGCTAAAGATGAGCTTCAAACAGTTGAAGAAAGAGTTCAAAATGCCAATCTTATTTTGGGAGAAATTGACGCAACCATTGAAAGGCTTGCTCAGCAAAAGGAAACTGCATTAAAATATCAAAAATTAAAAGCAGAAAAATTTCAATATGAAAGTCAAATAACTACTGTAAAATATTTTGATTTAAAACGAAATTTAGAACTTGCTCACCAAAATATTTTGGAATTTAACAAAAAGAAAAAAGAAGAAGAAGCCGTATTATCAAGACTTGAAAAATCAATTGAAGAAATTAAAAAACGCTATGAGGAAGTTGAAATCCTCGTAAAAAATAACGGTGAAGCGGAACAAATTGAAACGAAAAAGAAACTGGAAGAAATTAAAGGACTTATTTCAAATAAAAATCTGGCAATAAATTCAGTTGAGAAAAATATTCACGATAATTTAAAAACAGTTGAAAATTCAAAAAACGGTATTGAAAAACATAATGAAAAAATAAATGAAATTACAGTAAAAATAGAAGAAAAAAAGACTGAAATAACAAAAATTGAAGAAACAATAAAAATCAAAGAAGCTGAACTTTCTAAAATTTTAGAGGAAGTTTCAGGACTTAATCAAAATGCGGATAAACAGCTGGAAGAAAGAAACAATCTAAAAAACGAACTGGAAAAATTAAAAGAAGAAGAATGGAATATAAAATCAGAGTCGCTTCCCTTAGAAACTGATTTAAAAATCGCAAAGCAGGAAATTGAAAACGCTAAGAAAACAATTATAAAGTTAACCGATTTTAAAGCTAATTATTCCGGAAATAAAGATAAATTAACATTGCAGGTAGAAGAACTCACAAAGGAAGTTGAAGATTTCAAGTATGCTCAGCAGAATGTAGTATATGATTTGGATAAAAATAAAAATGAAATAACCGATTTAATGTACGATATTCAAACAGCTCAAAAGAAGTTATTGACGCTCGAAGCACAAAAAAATGCTTATGAAGAAATGAATTTGGGAAGAAGCATTGATTCTGTTTTAAAAGCGGGAATTTCGGGAGTTCATGCTCCTTTATTGCAATTAGGCAGTGTAGATAAAGAATATTCAACAGCACTTGAAGTTGCAATGGGTGCAAGAATGAAAAATATTGTTGTTGAAGATGAAGAAGCAGCAAGACGCTGTATTGATTATTTGAAATCTTCAAGAGCCGGAACTGCTACATTTTTACCTTTAAATAAAATGCGAAAAGCTCCCAATAATCTTAGAATGCCAAAGGAAAAAGGTGTTATTGATTATGCAATCAATCTTTTGGATTTTGAAGACAGATATTTGGATGTATTTTATTATGCACTCGGTGAAACTCTAATAGTTGATGATTATGACAGTGCAAGAAGATTAATGGGTAAATACCGTTTGGTTACGCTGGATGGAAGTTTATTTGAAAAATCAGGTGCAATAACAGGCGGCGACAGAAAAGATACAGGTTTAAAATTCAGTCAAAATCAGGATGAAGAACTTGAAAAGTATAAAAAACGTTTTAGTGAATTAAAAAATAAACAAAGAGAACTTGAAGAAAAAAGAAAAGTTTTAGAAGAAAAACAAGATAAAATAAGAACTGCATATTCAAGTTCTATGACGGCATTAAACGGTGCAAAAATAGAATTAAAAAATTTGAATAATAACGCACAGGATAATGATGATAAAATTGCACAGGCAAATCAAATAATAAAGGAAAATGAACCTAAAATACAGGATATTGAAAAAAAACTTGAAAAAGCAGAAGAAAAACTTGTTATATTAAATGATAAAATGCTTGTTTTACAAGATAGAATTTCAGATATTGAAAGTAAAATGTCCGAAGGTGAATTAAAAAAACTCAAAGAAATGACGGCAGGCATTGAAAATGAAATAAAAAAATTAAAAGATAATATATCAAAGTGCAATAATGAAATATATGCCTGCGGTAAAGATATTGATTTTAACAAACAGCTCATTGAAACAAACGAAAATCAAATAAAAAGATTAATTAAAGATAACGAAATACTTGAAAACGATAAAAAACAATATAAAGACGACATAAAATTACTTGAAGTAAAAGCAAATGAACTGGAAGAAGTTATTAAAACTCTGGGAGAAAAACTTATAGAACTCCAAAAACAAAGAGATACCGTTCACAATGAACTTTTAGAAGCTGAAACAAAAAAGAATAAAAGTTTAAACGAAATTGATAAAATATCAGAACAGGTTGAATCGTTTAAAACAAGAAGAAAAGAACTTGAACCTCAGCTTGAAGAAGTAATAACGGAATTAAAAAATAATGATATTGACCCTAAAACGTTAGCTCCCACAGATATTTCAACGGAAGAAATAACCTCTAAAATCAGGCATTTACAAAAACGCATGGAAGAAATGGGCGATGTTAACATGCTTGCAATAGAAGAATATGACGAAAGAAAAGCAAGACAGGAAGAAATACAGGGTCAGATTACAACACTTACAAATGAACGCAGAGATTTACTTGAAAAAATGAACGGATATGAACAGGTAAAAAAAGAAACGTTCATGCGTACGTATAATAACATAAATGAAAATTTTAAAGAAATTTTTGCGACCCTGACAGAGGGTGAAGGTACGCTTGTTCTTGATAATCCCGAAAGTCCTTTTGAAGGCGGTTTAACAATAAAAGCACAGGTAAGAGATAAAACAAAACAAAAATTAAGTGCAATGTCGGGCGGAGAAAAATCTTTAACGGCATTAGCATTTGTATTTGCAATACAAAAATATCTGCCTGCTCCATTCTATGCACTTGATGAGGTTGATGCAAGTTTAGACGGTATTAATGTAGACCGTTTGACCGATATGATTGCACGTCAAGCAAAAGATACGCAATTTATAGTAGTTACACACAAAAAACATGTGCTAGAATTATCTGACAGGACTATAGGTGTAACTCAAAAAGATAAGGGTAAGACCCACGTTACGGGTATTACAAATTAGGGAAAATAAATGATAAATCCAAAGAATACGGAAGATTTTTATATGCAAAATGCGGTTATACCGCATTCCGATTTTGATTTTGACAATTTTAATTCTCCGTCGGATGAATTAGACGGAATTGAAGTGCTTGTTCAAATGGCAAAACAGGGTAAAATAGACCCTTGGAATATTGATATAGCAGATATTGCCGATAAATACATGCTTCATCTTGCAGAAAGCAAGTCGGATAACTTAAGACTAAGTTCAAGAGCATGGCTGTTTTTGGCAATTTTATTAAAGTTAAAGTCTAATGTTCTTGTCGGTATAGACCCTATGCAGTTTGATATACCCCAAGAAAACGAAATGGAGTTTGAAAATAACGACGATTGGAATGAACCCGAAGAAATACCCGATTACTACGGAAATAAAGTTATTCCGATTGAAGATATTATTCAAAGAAGAACCAGCATCAAGTTAAACAGAAAAAGGACGGTAACTTTAAAAGATTTAATCAGACAATTAGAATTTTATGAACAGCTTGATAAAAAACAGGCAATTCAAAATACATTGGAGCGTGCAAAAAGAAGGGTAACTGCATTCAAAAATCTTTCTTCAAATGACATTATTAATCTTGCACAAGAAGATTATATTGAACCCGGTGTAAAAGTTTTGCAGGAAAATCTTATTCAAATTTTTGAAAAAGAAGAAAAAGTAGAACTCGAAACTCTTACATTACTGGGATTGGATAAAACAACAGCTTATATATCTTTGTTGTTTTTAACCGCAAAAAGTGATTATTGTCTTGAACAAGAGGAATTTTATTCCGATTTATATGTTATAAAAGATAAACACGACAAAGAAGAACAACCAATAGCGGCGGCGGGGTAAAATGGAATTAAAATCAAGAATAGAAGCCGTATTATTTGTGACGGGAAAAGCTGTAACAATAGAAGAAATATCAAAAATTCTCGAAACCGATGAGCAGGAAATTGAAAGTGCCATGCTTGATTTAATCTATGATTATTCTTCTCGTGACGGTGCATTGGAAATTGATGACGAAAACGGTTATATAATACAGGTAAAAGAAGAATTTTCCGATATAACCGATAAACTCTGCCCTGTTGATATTTCTAATGCGGCATTAAAAACTCTTTCTGTAATAGCATTAAAAGAATTAAAAAAAGAGCCTGTGCGTCAAAGCGAACTAAAAGAATTAAGAGGGGCAAATGCTTATGACCATATAAAAGAATTAATAGCAAAGGGGTTAATAAGCAGATATAAAGATAAAAACGGACGCTCTTTCAATCTTAAAACAACGCCAAAATTTTTGGAGTATTTTAAAATTAAAGGAAATGCGGAAATTCTTTCAAAAATGGATAATGAAAGATTGTCCGAATTGCTGGAATTAAAAAAATAAAAGGAGAATTTATGTCCGATACCGATAATGAGTCGGAAGATATACAGAAGGAGGTAAAGCCGAAAGGCAATAATTCTTTTGCTGTAGCTGCAATAGTTGTCCTGATTTTTATATCGGCAGCAGGTTTTTTTTATTATAAAAATATTTTTCCTAAACACTTAATGACTTCAGGTAAGAAATATCTGCAAATAAAACAGTATGATAAAGCTCTGCGTATATTTAAATATATGCAAAAAAAGTATCCTAAAGACGAAGAACCCGTATATTATGAGGTTTTGGCACTTGCTAAAATGCCTCCGATGTATGAAAATCAAAAAAGATTATTTGAAATTGCTCAATTTGATGATTGTGATGAAGCAGGTAAACTTGCTTATAATGTATTAAAAAATATAAGAAAACAAATAGAACTTCAAGCCGGTATAAATTATATAGACAATATATTTGTTGATGATACCGTAATCAGATGGAGCAATTCTCACCCTATTACTTATGCAATAACATCAGACAGCGATATTTCAAGCGAATTTCTTTCCGTAACAGATAAAGCCTTTAAACAGTGGCAGAGAGCAATCAATAATGAATTGACTTTTAAGCAGACTACAGGTAATGCAAATATCATAATCCGAATAGTCGATAGTCTTCCCGAAGATAAAACATATACAACCAAAGATGCTTCGGCAGTAACATCTGCTTCCGTTATTGATAATAAATTAATAAGAATGGATATATATATAAAAATTAATGATAAAAACGGAAAAATATATTCCGAAAATAAATTATACGGACTTTTGCTTCATCAAATAGGACACGCCCTAGGTATAGGCGGTCATAGTATTTCTGAATACGATGTTATGTATTATGACGGAGATTTAATAGATAATAAAATGAAGCCTAAAGATATTTCTTTACGTGATATAAATACGGTAAACTTTTTATATCAAATGGCACCCGATTCAATTGATGAAAATTTACCGATAAGAGTAAGAAACAATTTGTTGTATCACAAAATTATTACTGTATATTCGGGAGAAAATTTTGAAGATGAAACAAAAAGATTGCTGGCTGAATTAAAAGATAACGATAAAAATTTGGTTAAATGGGTTGATTTAGCTAATAATTATGCAATAAACCAACAATATGCAAGAGCAAATTTTATTTTAGAAAATCTATTGCCATATATTGGAGAAAATAAGCAAAAGAAATTTTCAATATATTACAACATGGCATTAAATTACTATAAAATAAAAGATTACGAATTATCATTAAAATATTTAAATCAGGCGGAAGAAATAATAAAAAATGATAAAACAAAAACATTAAGTGCATTTCTTGATATAAAGAACGGAAAAACAGATGATGCAAAAACAAAATTATTGGAACTAAGAGAAAAAACACCTGATAATACGGCAATATCAGTTAAACTTGCCGAAATTTATTATAAAGAAAATAAAAGAAAAGAAAGCAGGCAAATAATAAAAGATTTAATAAAAATAAATCCTTCCGCAATAAATGACAAAAAAGTTTTAAAATATAAAAAATAACGCAAATATCCCTTCACGCACACCTAAAATTTCATGTCATACCAAACGATATACTTCTTTGTCAAATTTTGTAAAAAAAAGACAAATAAATGAAAAATGTGTATAATAAATAAATGGAATGTATGGAGAGGAATATTGGAATTTTCTTTTTTACATATATCGGATATTCATTTAGATAGACCATTTTCGGGATTAAGTGAATTTTGTTTTGAGGAAAATCCTGAGAGAATTTGCAAAAATGCTGTCGAAAAAGTATTTAATAATATTGCTGATTTTGCAATTCTAAAAAATGTGGATTTTGTATTAATAGCAGGTGATACATTCGATTCGGCGGAACACGATTTTTCATCAAAATTAATACTTAAAAGAGTACTGGAAAAATTTTGTAATGCCGAGATTGATGTATATTTAATATGCGGAAATCATGACCCGTTAAGTTCCTTAAACAAAACAACTTTTAATTATGATGAAAATTCAAGAGTAAAAATCATCGGTTATAATACCGAAAATAATACTGAATTAACGGTAAAAAATAAAGCGGGTGAAAAAGCGGCAATATTACACGCAATTAGTTTTACGGAAGAAAAATTTAATCAAAATCCCGTAAAATATTTTAAAAGGGCTGAAAACGGATTTAACATCGGTCTTTTACACTGCGATTTAAATGCGGATGAAAATAGTCCTTACGCTCCTTGCAAGTTAACTGAATTAAAAGAGTTAAATTATGATTATTTTGCATTGGGGCATATTCATATTCCCTTTTCCGAAACCGAAAATATTCAATATTCAGGAACAATACAGGGCAGAAATACAAAAGAAACAGGATGCCACGGTATCAGATACATAAAAGTAAAAGATAATAAAATTATAAAAAATACTTTTGTTCCTACAGATATAATAAGATTTGAGGATGTTAATGCCGATATATCCTCTGCTAATGATGCTGTAGAAGCATTAAATATTATTGAAGAAAAAATAAACGAAAAAATATCTGATAATTCAGACTCGGTTGAAATATATTTAATAAGACCTTTTATTACCGGATGCAGCACCTGTTTTGATGAAATAAACGAAGAATTTTTTAATGTGCTTTCAGAAAAAATTAAATCTGATTTTCAGGGAAAAGTATATATATCACAGCCCGAATGTAACATCTCGCCAAAAATCGAAGATGAAGTTCTAAAAGAAGATACGGGGATTTCAGGCGAAATATATAGAACTGCCGTTAATGAAGATGTTTTACAAAAATTATTTGCTTCCGTTGAAAACTCAATAAAAATTCCGATTGCAAATTGTAATTTTACGGAAGATGAATACAATAAGTTTAAAATAAAAGTAATTAATGAGGCAAAAGAAAAATGTAAAAATCTTTGCAGTTTAATTTATGAAAATAACGGAATTATCGAATGAGCAAATTTTCAATAGAAAATATATTAATAGAAAAGAGTAATAAAGATATTCAAACCGGAGTAGTGAGGGAATTTACCGAAGGTATAAATTTAATATGCGGAAATAATGAAGCAGGTAAAAGTACTCTTTTGAAATTTATTCGTCAGGGCTTTTTTAAGGTAAAGGGTGTTGATAAAGGTAAAATTTACTTTAAAATAACGGATGAAAACGGAATAAAACACTATAGAACAGATATTCAGGATAATCGTTCATCGGATTTAAGATGCAAAATATATGATGAAAATAATAATCCGGTAAATTCAGGTTTTATTGAAAATACGGTTAATAAAAAATATTTTGAACAAGGTTTTACCATTGATTTGGATGATTTAATGAACATTCAAAATAAAGATACCGATATACTGGTGAACACTATTAAAGACCCTTCGGGAGAAAAACTTTCGTATTTGCTTGATAAAATAAGAAATGAAGCAAAAAAGATTTTAGGCGATAATAACAGATTAACAAAAGAAACAACAGGACTTTTAGAACAAATAAATAAAGAAAATATAAAAATTAACGAACTTTCAAACCTTGAAGCGGACTATAATGAAACAATCGAAAAAATAAAAGAAATTAATAATGAGCTTGAATGTATTTGTAAACAGGAAGAATATATATCTGTTTTAGAAAAACTTGAAGATTTAAACAGTAAGTTAAATGATGTAAAAGAGCAGCACGACATAATTGTTCTGCGATTTAACGAAAAATTATTAAACAATCAGGAAAAATATACTAAAATAATACAAGATGCCGGAAGAATCGATGCAAATAAAGAAATCATACAAAAAAATTCCGCAAAAATAGAACAATTAAATACTAAAATATATTCCGAAATGAATAGACTTCGAAGTGAATTTTCACTCGACCCTCAACAAAAAGATATTGAAAATTTTACAATAGATTATAGTATATTAAGACAATTAAAAACTATATCGGAGAAGAAAAATCAACTTGAAAAAGAATTTATAAGTATAAAACAAAATAGAGATAATCTTGAAGAAAATATTTTAAAATTAAAACATGAAAAATTACCCTTAGAAACCGAAATTCCTAAAGATGACGAAATTACAAATTTAAAAGAACTTTATGATTTTGTTAATGAAAATTTGATAAAATTAAATTATTTAATTGCGAAAAAAAATGATGATGAAAAAACAAAAAAAATAAATTCACAAGGTATTTTTTCCGGCAGGAATTTAATTATTCTTTTGTTTATATTGTTTGCTGCTGTTTCAACTGTTTCATATTTATGTTTTTATAATCATATAAAGACAACAGGGATTTTTTGTGCAATAACAGCCGTATTTCTTTTGATTGGTATAATATTAATTTGGTTTTCTAAATGGAAATCATCAATTGATAAAGAAATAGAACAGACTGCAGCTTTAATTGAAAATACCGATAATCAGTTAAAAGATAAATTAAAAACTTATTATAAAGATATTGATAATGTTGAAAATTCATATTTGCCGCTGAAAATAGAAAATTTAAAAAATGAAATACAAAATAAACTCCAAAATTATATGCGTATTAAAGAATTATTAACAAAAAATTCTTCTGATTATGCATATAATAATGAAAAATTAGAAGCGGTAAAAAATAAAGCAGAACAAATTCAAGCTGAAATAAAACAAATAGATGAAGGTGCAATTGCTCTTATAAAATCAGCAGGTAATCAATTTGAAATTCCTTTGGATATATATACATCTTCAGTTGAAATTATAAAAAAACTGAAAGAATATATTACTGAAAAAAATGTAATAGCAAATGATTCAATAGAATTGCAAAATGAAAATATAAAAATCACGGATAAATTTAATGATTTTATAAAAGAAATGCAATTAACACTAAATTTCAGCGAAAATCATACCGAAAATATACAAAGGTTAAAATCATACAATGAAGCAAATACAAGTTTAAAAAACAATATAGATGTGTTAAATGTACAAATAGAAAATGTAAATAAACAAATAAAATTACTTGAAGAAAAAAAGTCAGATTATTCGGAATTTGAAGGTAATATAATACTAAAAGACGAATTACAAAATTTAAAATCCGAGAAAATAAATCAAAAGAAAGAAGCGGAATTTAAAAAAAGAGAACTTGAAGCCTTTGAAGGTTTAAATGAATTAAAAATAAAGAAATCAGTTCTATTGGAGGAATACAGAAAAAAAATATGTACCCTTGCAAAAGATAAAATGATTTTGGAAATAATTAAAACCGCAAAAGACGGATTTGACAAAATTCAGCCGGATTTACAAAATGCACAAAAATATTTGGAAATTTTAACAGACGGAAAATATTCAAAAATAAATTTGGATTTGGAAGAAATTCAAAGTGCTGACGGAAGTTTAACTAAAAAATGGAATGATTTATCCCGTGGAACAAAAGAACAGGTTTATTTTGCTCTAAGACTGGGATATGCTTCTAATTATACAAAAGACAGACTGACTCTTGAAGCTAACGGGAAAGCAGATTTACCGCTTATTATAGATGATGCTTTTGTAAATTTTGATGCACTTAGAACACGTCAGGGAATAAAATGCCTGATTGAATTTTCAAAAACTAATCAAGTACTTTTCTTTACCTGCCACAGTGAAACAATGACGGAACATTTTAAAGAATTATGTGATAGTGCAGGTATCGAAATAAATATAATAAACATATAAAAGGAACTTATTTTTTTATAAACGGTCTTAGATTATATAAAAGGTAAAATGCAAAAAGACACAAGTTTTACCTTGTGTCTTTTTAATAGGATAAACTGCCCGAGCAAATTTCGTGATAAGCCCGAAGGGTGTGAACGAAATTTGGGAGTGGTGACTTTAAAAAGTGAGCACTTTGCCGGCGG
>CAJONH010000014.1 GCA_905235825.1 Candidatus Gastranaerophilales bacterium | reverse complement strand
TAATGTAGGTGTATATCCTTCTGCTAATTCTCTGCAATAATTTTTACACATATAATCATATGCTTCTTGATATGTTGCAAAGTCTTTGTCAATTTTTCCGCTTCCGCTTGCCATTTCTAAAGTATAATAAATTCTATTTCCCATTGTTAAACCTCCTTATAATCCCAAATCATACCCAATAAGAACATATCTTTTTTACAGCTCCAAAAATACTCTGATAAATCCTGCAAGGATTTTTTTCCGGTTTTTAAAGCTTCAAAATCTGCTTTTACATCATCGTTTGTATAATTTGCATATTTGTTATGAGATATTGTTATTCTAAATTTTTCGCCGCTTCTAATAAATCCGCTTGCACTTGTATTTTTCGCTATGGGATAAGCTCCAATAATCAAGCCGTATAAATCCGGGTATGCTGTTGTGTTTTCGCTGCTCCAAGCCTCTAAATATATTTCCGTTCCGTCAGGTGTTGTTGCTTTCTCGATAATTTTATACATATTATATTACCCCCTTTTATTCTTCCGCTTCGGCTTCTTCTTTAATTTTGATTGAAGTACATACACACAAAACCAAAGATAAGATAAAATCAAAAACAAATTCCATTTCAAATCCAAATTCAATAAATAATGCTAACATCATACCGCAACTTAAAATGCTAAAAATTCTGATTGCCTTTACCATTTTTAAAATAAATCTTTCCGCTTTCATCATAATACCTCCATTAATTAATTATTGTTAAAATTGTGTTTTTATTGCCTCTGTAAAGTAATTTGATTATGCTATATCCTCTATAGCCTTATAATTGCCTTTTTTACTGCTTTTTCTGAATAGGTATATACTTTTTCCATTTTTGCCTTTTAAGGCTCTGCAACTGCATACAATACCATTAGAATAATTTTCAACATTTATTATTGAATTTTCCGTATATAAAATCATATTTGCTTTAGTTTTCTTTTCTATTTGCTTATAGTCTTTAATACCGGCTGCCTTATATAGCCTTTTATATATCCCTTCTGCATCTGCTTTTGAAATTGTCAAAGGCTCTGACTGTTTTATCAAAATATGCAAATCGTACTCATCCCTATATGCCCTTATAACTTCAAAATCAATTTTTTCAACCGAATTATACAAAGTTTTTTCCTCTTCGGCTTCTGCCTTCTGTTTGTCTGCTTCTTCCTTTTCTTCTTCTGTTAAAAGTCCGTAAGTTTCAAAAATTGCTTTTTCCAAAGTTTGTAAATAATCGTAAAACACGGTTGAGTCTTTTCCTCTATAATAATTATATGCGATTTTCTTTCCGTTTTCCGTTTCGTTCCATGTAATCCCGGCACATCCTGTTTTGATCCATCCTTGTGTTTTAAGTGGTATATTTAATCCATATTTTTGACAAAGGTATGATATAATGGTTGTTTCTTTTCCTTCAGGCGTTTCAATTTCAATATTACTAAAAGCCTGTTTATTGATAAATTTTTGTTCATACTCTGCAATAAATTTTTCAAAAGCTTTTTTTCCTGCTTCTTTTTTCGCTTTTCGTTCTGCTTCTCTCTGTTCCTCCTCTTTTTTATGTTCTTCTTCTCTTGCTCGCAAAAACTCTTGTTTTGCCTGTTTTGCCTTCTGCGATAAGTCAAAATTGCCGTGTGCCTCTAACAGATACAAAGCATCATTCTTTATAAATTGATTCTCCGCAATAGCATTTTTTATCATGCTTTCAAAGTCTGAAAAAGTCCGCATATTATTGTTATATTTCTGCAATGCTGTTAACATCTTTTCAGCCGGATAATCACTATATAAAGTCTGCACTTCAATACAAGGATCAAAATCCTTGTAAATGGTCACACCGTTTCCCGGCTTCGTAACTTCTGCATATAATCCGCTTATAGAATTATCGTTATAAACGGCTGCAAGGTTTACAAGCTGCTTTTTAACCGTTTTAACGCTGTTTCCATCTGCTTTATATGCTATAACCGTTTTTATTTCCTTTGCTGAATTATCAGCAATTTTTAATAATTCAAAAAATGTCATCTTAAAATCCTCCCTTATACTTTCCATTATAGTTACTCAAAAACTCTTTTACACTTTTCGTATTTATTTTTATTTCCGCTCCCTCAAGCTCCGCCATTTTATTGACAACATTTATAATATTATCATCGTGGTATTCTTTCCAACTGTTATGTCCTAACGAATAAAACTCATCCGTCCATATCTCCCCAGTGCTTTTATCAAACATTAAACACCCATAGTGAGGGGAATAATATCCGCCCTTGTTTGCCCTCTGATAATCACCTATAGCTTTTTTAATTCCTTTAATTTTCATAATTGTTTCCCCCTTAAAATCATTATTTAATCAAGCATATATATAATATATATCTACCGGACTATAGTATAATTTTGCTGCTTTTACAATTTCCTTTGCCGCCTCTACTGTATCAGCATAAGAAATTGTAATATAACCGTTTTTCCTGTCTGTCATCATTTTAATTTTAAACATCATAAAACCTCCATTAATTTATAAATAATTTGTTGTGTTTCCATTGTTACCGCTTCCGCAAGTGCAAAGTAATTTATATATTGTTTATTCTCCGTTTATCGTTCAAAACATCTGTGAATTTTGTATATAAGGCTGGCAATATAACAAAGTAAAAACCCCAAAATCGCCTGTTTTAGTGCTTGCAAGTTTGACATAATATTAATGTCATTTGATCCGGCTGCCCCCAAAATCAACAAAACCCCGGCAAAAGCCAAAATATATGTTGATATTTTCAAAAATTTTATGACAATTATATGTTGTTTTTTATACGTTATAATCATGTTGTAAAAACTCCTTTATATCCCTTCATTTTTTTATTCTCTGTTTAAAATTCAGCTTTTAGCCGTTCAATTTCTGTATATAATGGTTCAAAAATTGAATAGTCTTTGTTATAATATTTTAAATAATCTTTTAATTGCTGACTTGTGCAAACTGTGTTATAATCGTTATATTGTAGAATGTCATTTGTAAAACAAATAAAAGCATCCCATAAAATAGATGTGATTTTTCCATTTTTCACAAAATCCTTTTTTACTTTGTCGCTTCTGAAAGTAACATCAATTTGATTGAAAATATTGTCGAGAAAATAGTCAACATTCATTTTGTTATTTGCAGTATTTAAAAAATAACTGTCTAAAACTTCAAAAGTATTTTTCTTGTTTGTTTTCATTTGTTTATACCTCCGCTTTAACAAATACACCGTATATGTCACCATTTATTTTTTCATAGTCAAATTTTAAATATAAATTAATGCCGTAAACATCAGCAACTAAACTGTTGTATTTGTTATAATAAAATTTAATATTATTTTGTTTTAACCATTCAATAATATAATCATTTACACATTTGTTATCATGCATCCATTTAAAAGTTAAAAGATATTTTTTCATTTGTTTTATACCTCCAAAATTAAAACATTAAATCTTTTTTGCGTGTAACATCTGTTACGCTTTCGGTAAATCCTTTTATTTGTCGCAAATCTGAAAATGTGTTGATATTATACCCGGCTTTTTGTAACAACTCGATCGCGGTTTGTAAATATTGCGATCCGTAACCATAACAAAAATTGTTTATTAATATTTCATCATTGACATATACTTTTACGGCATGGTATGTATTGCCGTATGTTTTTTGAAACCATCTTTTGCCTATAATTTGTAAAGTATTCGCTTTTTTATAGTCTTTGTTTTTCATAGTTGTAACCGTATAATCTTTGTTGTTTTCTGATATTGTAATTTTGCAGCCGTATAACATAAATGTGTTATTGCTCAACTGTATTGCATTTAATTTTTTTAATGCTGTTATAACCGACAATGTGCCTTCACCCTTTACAAAAAGACTTTCAATTATAGTTTTTTCGAT